>JBOFNI010000200.1:0-3902 GCA_051658845.1 Brevinema sp.
AGCTCTAAGATTTTTGTGAATACCGACATTAAGAGATCCTCGCTTAAAATATTACTTAAATTATATACATTTTTTATTAAAAAATCAAATTATCTCTTTAGAAATCGCAAAAAGACAACAAACAGTTGTCTTTTTATGAGTTAAAAGAGAAATCTCCTCGATCGGTAAGAACGATAGGACCATCATAAGTAATGGCTACACTATGCTCCCAATGGCAAGACGCTTTACCGTCTTCCGTAGCAATAGTCCATCCATCGTCTTTAACTTTAACTTTTTCTGTACCCAAATTAATCATTGGCTCAATAGCTAAAACCATACCGACTTCTATTTTGGGTCCTCGTCTTTTAGGATCATAGTAATTGATGATACTGGGTTTTTCGTGGAGTTTCGTACCAATTCCATGTCCACAAAATTCTCGAACGATACCATACTCTTTTTTTAGAGAAAATTCTATCGCTTTTCCAATATCGCCGATATAATTCCCAGGTTCACAGATTTGGATTGCATTCCATAATGCTTTTTGAGTGGCATCAGACATATTACGTATGGCAAGGTCAACGTTTCCTACTAAAAACGTATAAGCCGAATCAGCAAAATAACCGTTTAATTCTACTCCAAGATCAACAGAAATCACATCACCATCTTTGACTACAATATTCGAAGGAAAGCCATGGATAACTTCGTCATTCATCGACCAACAAATTGAATAAGGAAAAGGACTCATTCCTGTATGAGGAGTATAATTTTTAAAAGCAGGACGTCCCCCACGAGAATTAATAAACTCTTCAACAATCGTATCGACTTCTAATCCGGTAATCCCTGGTTTAACGATTGTTTTAAGATGATTGAAAATATCAGCCACCAACTTGCCGGATTTTTTCATATAGTCTAATTGGAGAGAGTTTTTTAGCATAGTAATCTACTTTTTATTTTTTTTTTCCGTTTTTTCTTCTAAATCCTGAATTTCAGGATTTTTGGTATTAAGATCTTCCAGATGGGGAATGTGATCTGTTACGATAATATTTTCATTTTGGGTATGGAATGATCCAGAAACTATAGTATCTAATTGATTGCTGGAAGAACCTGTAATATCGATACTTCCTTGCACAACCACTCCAGGTTCCATAACAAGACGAGGAGCTTTAATATTACCGAGTACTCTCCCTGTAGCAAGAAGTTGAACCTCTTCCGAGGCATCCACATTTCCCATAAAGATCCCAGCAATAGCAACTGTTTTGGTATATACAGTATTGGTTTTTAGTCTTCCGACGGGGCTGATAAATAAGTGATCTTCAACAGTTAGTTCTCCTTCAAAATAACCGTCAATACGAAAAGAGCCAGCGACTTTAAACTTGCCTTTGAATTCCGCTCCTTCACCAATGAGACTGTTAGGTATAATTTCTTTACTCATTTATTTCTCCACCAACTACAATTTTATATATAATGATATTATACTTGATTTAAAAAAAATTTTCAAGATTTTTCGATAAATGGCTAAAAATATCTTTTCAAGATATTTTTACAAATCATAAAGTTTTTTATTTGAAATGATAAATTTAATTAATAAGATCGAAAATTTGTTTAATCACTTGTAGATAATATCTTTGAAAGGATTGTTGGAAAAATTAATAATGATGTGTTCTTGCTATTTTTATATTTTCATGTTAATATATTATAATGTGTTTTTAAATATAGAAATACGATTTATCATAAAATATAAAATAATAATATTAATAAACAGACGGAGTTACTATGTCTTTTTTTGAATGGAATCTTCGTCGCTCGGATGTTGTATTACATCGTGAGATAAAGAATTCTCTTCTGCTTCCTGATTTTATTCTTAATATCGCTAAAAATAGAGGTTTGGACGATTATCCTTCCATGATGGAATTTGCTTACCCTCAGTTACTATCCTTACCATCGCCTTTTGCTTTAACTGATATCGATAAGGCTGTGGAGCGTATCCATCAAGCGATTTCTCAAAAAGAAAAAATTCTTATCTTTGGCGACAAAGATGCAGATGGAGTTACGGCGACTGCTATCATGCATCGTATTCTTACCCGTTTTCATGGGGACGTTTCTTTTAAAGTACCGGAAGGAGACGATCATTACGGTATCTCCAAATCTACTCTAGATTATGCCAAAGCACAAGGGGTTTCTCTTATTATTACGGTTGACTGTGGTATTACAGCCGTAGAAGAGTGTCGTTATGCAAAAGAATTAGGGATTGATATTATTATTACAGATCATCATGAGCCTTTAGAAAATTTACCGGAGGTATCTGTCTTAATTAATCCCAAGCTTCATAACTATTCTTTTCCATTTTTGGCTGGTGCGGGAGTAGCCTTAAAATTAGCTCAGGCTTTGGGAGAATCCTATCTTTTAGAAGAATATAATCGAGAATTTGTTTTTTTTGATATTGAAACAACTGGATTAGATCCGGAACGAGATGATATAATTGAAATTGCTGCGGTAGTTACCAAAAACGGTGTTATTATGAAGGAATTTCAGTGTCTTATTTCCACAGAAAAAACGATTGATACTAAAATCACGGAGATTACCAATATTACCCAAAAAATGATTCAGGAAGAAGGAATTCCAATTATAGAAGCCTTAACACAGTTTTTAGAATTTATCGGAGATCTTCCCCTAGTTGGACATAATATTATTGGTTTTGATATGAAATTTCTTCAGATTAATCTTCAACGATTCTTTCAAAAACAAATCAAAAATACACCGATTGATACCTTATCAATTTCTCGTGTTATGTTTAAATCGCTAAAATCTCATACTCTTTTTTCTGTCGGTGAATATCTTGGAATTTATGTTGATCAAAGTAAACTACATAGAGCCTTGACAGATGTTAAACTAAATGCAGAAGTATATCGTCGGATGTGTTTAGCTAGATCTCGTCCCATACAGCAAATCCTCTCGGAGTTGTTACCCTTGGCTGCTATTGGGACGGTGGCCGATATTATGCCATTAATTGGGGAAAATCGGATTATTGTTCGTGTAGGCACGGAAAAAGAACATATTAATTTTTCGACAACAGGATTAATTGCATTGTTACGACGTTTAAAAATCATGGATTCTCTCAATGCGAAATCAATAGGCTGGGTCTTAGGACCGATTATTAATTCTCCGGGACGGCTTGGGCAGGCTGGATTAGTAGTAGAACTACTTACTTCTACCAGTATCAATAAAGCAAATGAACTGGTAGAACAGCTCATTCAAAAAGATCAAGAACGAAAAAATATGGTTACTTCTTTAGAAGAAGAGATTGTTCATTCAACAAACTTAGACGATATTTTAGCAAAAAAACATGTGTTTATTATGTCTAATAATATTAGTCGAGGTTTGACAGGACTTATTGCTACTAAGTTGACCAATCAATTTCAAGTACCAGTTATTATTATTGCTTTAGGAAATGAGGGACTTGCTTCTGGCTCGGTACGTTCTACCGGTGCTTTTGATGTTGTTGAGTTTCTTCAGCATGCAAGACATTTATTTTCTCAATTTGGTGGGCATAAAGCTGCCGGAGGTTTTGTTATTGCCCAAGAGCATCTTGGGGAGTTTCAACAAAATATTACAGAATATATGACTAATTGGACAGCCTCTAATCTAAAGAATCCCTTGGATATTGATATTGAACTGACAGATTTATCGATGCTAAGTATAAAGAATATTCATTACCTTCATAGCCTGTTTAATCCTATTGGCAGTAAAAATCCTTTTCCAAATTTTTTAATAAAAGGAGTCAGTTTAAGTGAACACAAATATATTGGTCGTAATAAAGAACATATGACTTTTGTTTTCCAAAAAGGTAAAGGGACTTTTAATGTGATTGCTTGGGGATTTGTTAAACGTTGGGAAGAGATTAAACATCATGAAAAATTTGATTT
>JBOFNI010000201.1:0-1177 GCA_051658845.1 Brevinema sp.
TTGGTTGGTTTGCGCAATTCTTCTTTCACGTTGATTAGCCTGTGTAAGAAAATAGAGAACAGACAAAAGATAGGACAAATACAAAACATACACAATGCCACAACACCTTATAATGTATATATGGTAATGGTCATTTCAATTCCTTTGAAGACCCTACAGATGATTTTTAGCACAGTTTGATAGTCTAATTTATCTAGGCCGCACCCCAGCCGGGGTACAGAAATGCTTTTTACACTGTTCGGCACACACCATTCTTTCAATGCCGTCAAACTGCTTTCAAAATCCCCATAGATTGGTCGATCGTGTGCTTGGTTTTTTGTGATGAGATTAAAGACAATCCTGTCTGTCTCATATGTTACGGCACACTCACCTTTTTGTTTGTTTTGTTGTTTAACTTTGTATACACCATACCTCTCTCTGAATTGTTTTGCTATTCCTGCCCCATAGGCGCAGTCAGCACTCACACAATGTGCCAGCGGCTCTCCAAATGATGCAGTGAATAGGTCACCTGACTTAAAAACTAGCTCAAATGGTTCTCGTGCAACAGTCACAAGTATGGAGGATGTGTTTGTCCCTAATTCTTGTGTAGATGTGTGATTGTGTGATGCCTTACTGAAAGTGAAAGGATTGATTTGTGGTGTCCTCCTGATTTGGAGGGTGATTAACACCCGATTCACTTTCACCTGTGGTAGATTTATCCTCCAGTCAAGTCCAACTTTGTTTGTTCCAATGACCGGGAAGGCAGGTCACAGCAGGTGCAGGCGGAAAGATTTCCTGCGGAAGACACGGATCCTGACCCAATCGCTAGGAGGTGCATCGTCCCCCAGGTTGAAGTCTGAAACAACTCCTGTGGTAACACACTTGGAAAAAGAGCCAATTAATGCTTTCAACTTGTCAAAATACATTTTATGTGACAATGGTAATAGAAAGTCAGATTGTAGAGCGAAACCAAGGCCAGGAAACTGTCGACCTGTCAATAATTCAAAAGGAGAAAAGCCAAAGACTCGGTTAACAGAAGATCTTATTGACAACAAGGCGAGTGGTAAAGCAGTTAACCAGTTCAATTTAGTCTGCGCGCAGATTTTTGCCAATTAGTTCTTTAAAGTAAGGTTCAGACGTTCCACCTTACCTTGTGATTGGGGATGATAGACAGCTCCAAAAGAATGTTTCAGACCTA
>JBOFNI010000202.1:0-1376 GCA_051658845.1 Brevinema sp.
CTTTCTTGGAATCAACACTATCTTAATGAAGAATTATAGAGAATACCATAAAGAAAATAAAAAAAGATACGATAATATAAACACAATGTCTCAAAGCGTTGTATAAGCCTTGATAAATAAGCCTTCTACTTAAAGTAGAAGGCTTATTTTATTGGAGATGTTTGGGTAGGTTTGGTATCGCGATGATTGAATCAGAAGATAAAATTACTGCTGTTTCGATAGCGTTTTGAAGTTCTCGAATATTTCCCGGCCAAGGATAGTCTAAGAATTTTTGTAACACTTCTTGAGAAAATTGAGGATGGGGTTTTTGGTATTTTTCAGAAATTTGTGTTAGAAAAAATGTTGCCAATTCCAGAATATCTTCTTTACGTTCTCGAAGAGGAGGGATATTTATTTCTACAACATTTAAACGGTAAAATAAATCCTCTCGGAACAGTCCTTGTTTGACTGCTTCCTGTAAGTTTTTGTTGGTAGCGGTGATTACTCTAATATCCGTATGGAGTGTTTCTTCTCCACCAATTCTTTCAAATTCTCGTTCTTGAAGCACTCGAAGCAGTTTGATTTGTAATTGAGGGCTGATATCTCCAATTTCATCAAGAAAAATTGTCCCCCCATCCGCTCTTTCAAAACGTCCCTTTCTTTTGGTGGTGGCTCCGGTGAATGCTCCTTTTTCGTGTCCGAACAGTTCGCTTTCTAAGAGATTATCGGGTAAAGCTCCACAATGAACTTTAATAAAAGGACCTTGAATACGTTCACTGTTTTCATGGATTGCCGTCGCAAAAATTTCTTTTCCAACACCACTTTCCCCCGTGAGAAGAATAGTAGCGTCAGTGGGAGCGACTTGTTTGAGAAGATCAATTGCGTGATGGATTTTTGGGGAATTGCCAATAATAGACTTAAATCCTTTTCGTGCGTCAATTCGTTTTTCTAGCTCTTCAGAATGTTTTATCTGTTCACTCGATTCAATCGCTCTTTTGATTAATAAAAATAATTTTTCCAAATGGACGGGCTTTGTCAGAAAATCATAAGCCCCTAATTTCATGGCATTGATAGCATCATCAAGCCCTGCGTGTCCGGTAAGCATAATAATTGGAATGTGAGGGTGCTTATTTTTTGCTTGTTTAAGAAAATCAATCCCGTTTAGTTCCGGCATTTTTACATCGCAGATAACCAAATCGGGAAGAAAGAGATTTAATTTGTCCAAGCCTTGAATTCCATTGTCGGCACTTTGAATATGGTATCCCTCATCTTGGAGGGCAAAACTTAATCCACTACGAATATTTTCTTCGTCGTCAATGAGTAAAATCATTTTTTTTGACATTATTGTTCCTTAAATATGGGAATGATAGACAGCCGAAAAGATTAGAATCCCTTTG
>JBOFNI010000203.1:0-1313 GCA_051658845.1 Brevinema sp.
AAGACCACCTTCGTAAAGATTTTCCTCGTTTTTTGGAGAATAAAATGAGAACGGCTTTTGAATTTTCTGGAGTACCGATTACCCTAACATTTCGAGAAAGAGATGAGGAACGCCCTGGGAAAAAGATTCCAAAAAAACAGAAAAAATAACGATTTTTAGAATCTCGGATACATACCAGAACATGAGTACAATAGAGATATAAGATCATCAATAACCAATAACAGTTATATATAAAAAATAATCTAGGAGAATATTATGCTAAAAGCAGGAGATAAAGCTCCCTTGTTTGAGCTACCCGATATCAGCGGAAATACTGTATCCCTTAACGACTATCAAGGAAAATGGGTCATCATTTATTTTTACCCTAAAGACAACACTCCAGGTTGTACCTTACAAGCGGTTGATTTTTCAACCCTTTATGATGAATTTCAAGCACTAGGAGTAGATATCATCGGAATTAATGCAGATACGATTGCAAGTCACCAATCGTTCTGTAAAAAACACAATCTCAAAATTAAGCTCCTGTCCGATCCTCAGAAAACTATGCTTAGTGAATATAAAGTATGGGGAGAAAAACAATTTATGGGGCAAAAATATGAAGGATTAACTAGAAGTACCTTTATTATTGACCCTAACGGTATCATTAAAGAAGCAATGTATAATGTCAAAGCTAAAGACCATGGAGCACGTGTTCTAAGGACGATGAAGCAAATACTAGAAGGAGCTTAGTGTGAAAATTGTTCTTCCTCTTGCCGGAAAAGGTACTCGCCTTCTCCCTCACACGAAAGATACCCCAAAACCGCTGATGTTTGTTGCAGGGCAGAGTATTTTAGACCATTTAATGGATAAGCTCATCCCTTTAAATCCATCTGAATTTGTGTTTATTACAGGGTATTTAAAAGAACAAATAGAAGATCATCTTACGCAAAAATATCCCAACACTCCAATGTGTTTTATCGAACAAAAAGATCCTCAAGGATTGGGACATGCTATCTATCAAGCAAGGGATGCATTCGCAAAAGATGAAGATTTATTAGTGGTGTTAGGCGATCAAACGTTTACCATTGATTGGGAAAAAATGCTCGAGAACTCTTATAATAGAATTTCTGTCGTTGAAGTAAACAATCCATCTTCCTTTGGGATTGTTACCGTCGATGATTGTGGTTTTGTAAGTGATATGGAAGAAAAACCAGAACATCCGAAAAGTAATCTTGCAATCTCCGGTACTTATTATTTTCCCTCAGCACAAAGCTTATTCTCTGCTATCGCTCATCAAATTGCTAAAAATATCCGTACTCGTGGAGAAATCCAAA
>JBOFNI010000204.1:0-12334 GCA_051658845.1 Brevinema sp.
ACGGATATGGGAGAAGTGGTTACGAATAATTATAAATTAGGGTATTACCCCCAAATGAATATAGAAATCATAGATCGTATTGCAAAAGAATTATCGCCAAACAACTATGCTTTGTATAATAAGGCTTTTCCTTTGTATAAAAAAATAATATAAGATATGATTAGCGTTAGATTTGTCTATCGTACTGGAAAAGAATTATAAGAAGATTTCTATGAAATGAGCGATCATTATTCCGAGGATACTACCTAAAATACTTGCTTTTATGATGATTATCATAAAATTCTGTTTTTCTTTCATCATAGATATTGTTGGACTATGGTTATTCAAAGAGTTGTCGTTGTTCTTGGATTTCAGTTTGTAATTCTGGAGATAAACCTTGAAGATCTTTTGTTTCTTCTAAGAATAATTCTCGATAGGATGGATCTTCTTCTGCCAATAGATATAATTCTTGTAATCGATTTCGTTGGAGTGCTTCAACAGGATAGGTTTCCTGTACTTTTAGTGCTTCCGTATAGTATTCATAAGAAAGTTGATATTTCTGTTGAGAAGAATAAATATCTCCTAATAATTTAGTCGCTAATTCATAAGTACTAGGTGAAGGAAAATCCTCTATGACTGTTTTTAGATCTGCTATTGCTTTGTTAATATTCTGTTCTTGGAGCATATAAACACCCGCTCTTCTAAGATAAACATCAGGAAGTAATGTAGAATCTTCTTTAGGGTATTTTCGGATAAAAACAGCAATTTTTTCTAGGACATCGGAATCTGGTGAAGCACTTAATACCATAATTTCTTGAAAATCGGTAAAATATTCTGAAACTCTCGAAGGGGTATTCATTCCGTTAAAACGTTTAATTCGTTTTTGATCTCGGACTTCTAACGATGCTGTAACAATCGTCCCTATCAATGCTCCTGTCCCAATACCGACACTTGCCCAAGTAACCGTATCCCAATTAGCAACTTTACCGACCGATGCTAGTAATTCATCTGAATTATTAGCATTTTGTAATTCTTTAAAGGAACGACTTGCTAATGCTCCACCGGTGATAGCAAATATTGTTGATAAAATTGTTATGGTAGAGAAAAAAGCAACATAAGGAATATAAGGACTTTTATACTCAATATTGAGCATATTTTTAGATAAATCATGCTTAAATTCGTAATTTCCATAAGGAAGAGATAACGGTTTATCTGTATAAGCATAAATTTGCCCATTGGCAGAAACAGGCGTATTATCTTGCTGATCAAGAATTTGAATATCAAAAGAAAAAGGCAGTAATGGAGTATGAATACTCTGCACCTTTTGGGAAGAAGAAATGGTATTTGTCGCTGTAAAATAATTCGCTTTATCAAAAATTATTTTCACAGATTTAGAGAAATTCGTTAGTTTAAGAGGTGTCCTACCTAAAGAAATGTTTTTACCATCTTCCTCAATGAGGGTAACTTTTGCTCCTGTTGGTGTTGAAGAAATAAATACATAAGAGCTATGACATAAAGAAATCGGTAAAACAGATAATAAAAATATTACTAGAAACATATAATCCCTACTATTCTATAATAATTACATCTTTGGGAGACAGTTTTGTTCCCATTGTTTCTGCTTGTTTGACTAATCGAGCTCTTTCTTGATCGATTAAGCCCACAAGTTCTTGTTTACGGGCGTTCATGATTTCTAATTTTTGAGTAAGCCGGATAATTTCTCTTGTTTTTTCTCGTGATTCAATTCTCTGTTCTGTAAAAAGCAAACCATAAAATAATAATACAGTTAAAACAAATAAAAATTTAAATACCGGCATCTTCTCTCCTTTTAAATACTCTAAGCTTAGCACTACGTGCTGCGGGATTTTGTGCTATTTCTTCTCGGGAAGGAGTCATAGGTTTTGGAGTCAGGATAGTCCCTAAACCTGCTCTTGCATATTCTTTAAAAGAATTTTTTACCAATCGGTCTTCTAAAGAATGAAATGTTAGAACACAAAATATTCCGTTGATAGCTAAATTAAAAATAATATCCTTTAACATATTTTCGACAATTTCTAATTCTTCATTAATAAATATTCGTAATGCTTGAAATATTTTTGTTGCTGGGTGGATTTTCCCATGCCGTCCAATGCTTGTTAAGAGAAAATCTGCTAATTCTTTGGCAGAAAAAAACGGTCGTTGTCGGACGATTTCTCGTGCAAAACGTCTGGAAAAACGCTCCTCTCCATAGTAATAAAAAATATCTGCAAGATCCTGTTCCGAAAATGTATTAATTACTTGTTCGGCAGAAAGAATTCCTTCTTCTGATAATCTCATATCCAAAGTATCATCATCAAAAGAAAACCCACGTCCTGCTCCTTTAAAATGAAACATGGAAATACCCATATCGATCAATATGGCATCAAAAAGAGGAAAGTGTTGTTGCTTCCGAATTGTTGTAAGGTGATCATAAGTATCACAAACATAGGTAATATGAGTAAATTCTTTCATCCGATCACGAGCTTTCTCTAAAATAATACGATCTCTATCCAAACAGAGCATCTGTCCTTCAGGATTGTATTTTGCTAATAAAGAAGCATGTCCTCCTTCCCCTGTTGTTAAATCGGCAATAATACTTGTTGAAGAAAGAGAGAAATAATTAATAATCGTATCTACTAAGATTGGAGTATGATAGATAGTCATTATTTTTCTCCATCTTTTTTTTCGTCTATTTTAAAAAACATAGTCATTTCATTGCCTTTACGATTTAATTTGATACGATCTGCTAAGGTTTTAATCATCGTAATTCCACGTCCGAAATCTTTTAAGATATTTTCTGTAGAAAATGGATCGGCAATAGTTTGATAATCGAATCCAACTCCTTCATCACGTACTCGAATAACAATCAAAGAACCGGAAATACGGAATTCAATATAAACTTTTTTCTGTGTATTGTATTTGTTTCCATGTGCTACGGCATTAAGTAAGGATTCGTAAAAACAGGTACGGATTTTCCAATAAACAGACGAATCTAATGCAGCTGTTTTTTGGATATAAGAACAGATTTGCTCAATAACCGTATCAACTTCTAATAAAGAGGAAGAAATATAGAGATGATGTTTGTTTGTACAGGAACGATCAATACTAATCATCATCATACTCACATCATCTTCTGGTTGGGAAGTGTTGCGATGGACAAATGCAGTATATAGGTTATTCAATAACACTTTATCATTAACTGCTTTATTTGTTTGGATAATATGACGCATCTCGGATAATTTTTCTTTCATTGTTCCCAAAAGATGTTGAAGAATACCATCCGTATAAAGAATGATTTTGCATTTTTCTGGTAGTTGAATAGTATAGACTAAATCTTCAAACGAAACATTTAAAAGTCCCCCTAAAGGATAGCCCATTCCTTCTAAAATCTTTACTTCGTTTTTATCAATATCATCCATTAGAGGAAAAGGATGCCCACTGTTGATATATTGCAAGGTATTTTCCCGAAAATTAATAATACCATAAAATAATGTCACAAAACTTCCTTCTGGGAGGATCTCTGCTAAATAAGTATTAAAATAAGACATCACTTTAGGAATACTACCGGCATCGCTTGGAACAAATTCAATAAGGATTTTTAAGGCTGCAGTAATTAATGAGGCAGAAATCCCATGACCTGACACATCTGCAATCAAAATACCCATTTGATCGTTTGGAAGAGGAATAACAGTAAAAAAATCTCCACTCAACTGATGAGCAGGTTTGTATAGGGTATTAATATAAACACCAGGGCGATAGATTGTAGGTAATGTAAGAATATGTTCTTGGATACTTCGAGCTGTTTTTAATTCTTCGTAAAGTATTTGGGTTTCTTTATCAAGATATGCCATATTATCATGGTAGATCGTATTGTCTTCTAAGACAACCTCAATAATGGTTTTATCACCAAAAACAATCCCTTTAAAACATACTTGTAATTCTTCATCGTTGTCTTTACTGGTAAGTACGGCACATTGTTCTTGTCCTAATAAAATCTGATGAACAATTTGTTGATAGAGTTCTTCCGAGATGTCGAACAATTCAAAAATATTTTTTTGGGTCGCTTCTCTTACTTTATATACATCAAGACTTTTCATAAACGCTTCATTACTGTATAAAATAATCCCTTCTTGGGTAAACATTGCTGCACCAACAATAGAACTACCAGAAGTAAACCGTTTTAAAGTATTTGATTCTCCTAGCAATTCTCGTTTAAATTCCATCTGCTCATCTGAGAATACAAGAAAACACTTAGTGACTAAAAAATTTCTATTGTTGATAGGAAACGCTTCGAGTCGGATTCTTCTCCCTTGGAGCATAAAAGACTGACCAATTCGTTTACCATCTAAGAGCATTAAAAATACTTCTTTACCAATAAAATCAACAAAATTGGGAATATCACCCTGAAACATCTGGTATAATGAATCATTACCAAAATCTAATTCTCCTAGTGGATTACATAATGCCATCGCATAAGGAGACTCCCAAACGGTTTCTTTGAGTACTTTAAAAACGCCTCTATGCCCAGAGGCTGCTTCTCCTAAAAAAGTAAAGACCATTAAGGTGTCGTTAACTGCCTTGATCTGTTCCTGTAATAGGGGTGTCCAAACTATTGATGGGGAAATATAGGCTAAGATCAGAAGACGTTTATTAAAAAAAGGAATACTATAAGAATAAGCGTAACAATCCATTTCTTTATTTTCTAAAGGACAAAATGTATGTCCCAGCCCAATTCGATAAGGACCCCGTAGGGATTGTTGAGCATAATATTCTAAGACTTTTTTTTCTTCTTTAGTGATACCGCTAGTACGAGCAGGAAAAGTAAGAACTTTATTATGCGTTAAAAGAAAGATCTGATAATCTTTGAGTTCCTTGATATAAGATAAGACATTCGTTCTTAACGATTCAATACTATCAGTAGCAAGAATTTGATGGAAAATATTACTAGTAAAAGAAAAAAGATTGCGATGTTTTTTTAGGTAATTCCAAAGCCAAAAAAATAATACAGAACAAAGTATCCCTATAATAAATCCAATCGCTACCAAATATTGATGAGAAATAATAAGAAAAAAAAGAATTCCTATTAGTACAGTGGTAAGAATCCGCATTACTGTACTAATCTAATTCGTCTAAGGTATCACAAATAAAAAGAAATTCCTGAAGTTTGAATGCAATAAATAAATCTTTCATTTCTGTATGAAGATTTACTACAGCGATTTTACCACCAAGATCAGTAATCCGTTTATAGGCTAAAAGAAATTTTCCAATGCCTGAACTTCCGATAAATTGCATATCAGAACAATCAATGGCAATAAACTTTTCCCCTTTATCCATTAAATCATAAATTACTTGTTTAAATTCATTAGCAATAGGATCGTTTACCAGGTTTTCTTCTACACGAATCACGCAATACTGTCCATGACGAGAACTTGTATATTTCACAATGAACTCCTTAAATGTATAATATATATATTATATAAGGATTTAAATAAAAAGTCAAGAACTCCTTATTATTTTGCACGAGGATGAAATTGTAAGTATTTTTGTTTTAAACTGGAAATAGAAATTTTTGTATAACGTTGCGTAACAGAAAGATTTGCATGTCCTAATAGTTCTTGGATACAGCGAAGATTTGCTTGATTGTCAAGTAAATGAGAAGCAAACGTATAACGAAAGGCATGGGGATGAAGAGGTTTAGAAAGATCTTGAGAATATTTCTGTACAATTTTCCGAATCATTGCTGTTGTGAGTTTTCGTCCACGATGTGATAAAAAAACCGTATCATCAATCCCTTTATCAAGTTGTTTCCTTTCTTCCAGCCATAATTCCAATTCACATTGGATTGATGGAATCATTGGTACCAATCGCATCTTGGCACCTTTTCCAACTATTTTAATAACTTTTTGTTTGAAAAATACCTGCTTACATGTTAAGGTACATAATTCTTCAGATCGAATTCCTGTTGCATACATCATTGTGAGCATACATTTATTTCTTCTTTCAAGAATCGTAGAAACAGGCATTCCTTGTAACAGACGGAGCATTTCATTGATATTGAGTGTAGTAGGAATAACTTTATTACATTTTGGAGGGGAAAACAATAAAAATATATTACGATCAATAATATTTTCAACCATAAGATAATGAAAAAAAATCCTCAATACACTTAGTTTACGGGAAATTGTTCTGGGAGAAAGGTATTGATTGGCATCAAACCACGAAGAAATCATAGGGGGGGTTAGTTCCCTCCAATGATAATGATAAGTATCTAAAAAACTAATAAATCCATCGATATCTTTAGCGTAGGCTAATAGTGTATTTTTAGAGTATTGACGATGGTTTTCTAAATAATTAAGAAAATGATCTTTATGTTTTGAAAGCATATAAGCCTACTTAGGGGATGATATAAAACGATTTAACAAATTCTACAGTTGTAGAACGTAAATTTTCGGCACGAAGCCATACATAATAACGCTTATCTTCTAAATAATCAAAGGACATTTCTTGAGGATCCATATAAAAGGTATAGATTCCTCTATTTAATATTTGATTTAACACCAGTGTTTTACAAATATTTCCCTTACGATCATAAATTAGAAGACTGATTTTTGCAGATTCTTTTAAGGAAGCGATGATTTCTAAATTTTCTTGAGATGCTTTAAGAGTACTGGTATTTAAAATCAAATCGGTGATAATATCTCTCTGAACAGTTCCCATACCAGCTGACCTTAGTTCAATATCTTCTCCGTATAATTCAAGAACCAAATATACTCTATTTAATGCAATTTGGTCATTCGTAAACCGATAAATATCTTGTTCAACAAAATCAAAAGAAAATACTTCTGTATCCGTTAATGTATCAAAAATTTTTAAACGCACAAAAGAAGAAATTCGTTGTTTTTGAAAACGGACAAATACGTTAGTAAAACTATAACTTATATCTAAGGCAATATCTTCAATACGAATACGATTTGTAATATTGTTTGTATCTGTCATAATAGCATTGTTTGATATGATCACTCCGGTCTTATCGACAATCATTAAACTGGGACTATTATTAATCGACCAAGAAATAGTTTTTCCATAAACCGGAGCAAGACAAGAGAGTAGAAAAATAATAAAATATTTTATCATATAATTATTTTTTCTCCTCCATCTCTTTTTTGGATGTTTCTACATCCCCAATAAAATCATCCAGCCACTCTAAATTGTCTTCTTTATCCGTATTCTGATTGGTACGGTATAGAAAGTCTTTGTATTCTTTTTTTTGCCTCAATAATGATAATTTTCGAACAATGATACGATCAATTAACGCTAATAAAACCCAACAAAGAGGAAATAACAATAAGAATAAAAATTGGACAATCAATCCGATTCCAAAATTTTCCCGATACATAAAAAATAGAATCAAAGGAGTTTTTAATCCTGCATTGATGGTACTTTTATAGACAAAACTACGACGATCTAAAGGTAATATCCCATCAGGCTGATTTTTATATTGATCAATCCAATCTCTAGAAGAGGGTGCATCCTCCTGGGAAAAAATACGAGAACGGTAACTCAGATATATCGTTTGACTTAGCTGATTTAATTGTCTTTGTAATAAATCCGTATTAAAGGTAAACTCTAAGGTCATCTCTCCTTGTCTTGTGGCTCGTTGTTCAATAAAAACAATGGGTTGAGGAGAAACAACTTGGTTATATTTATAAATAACTGTTCCGTTCCAATAAAGAACGATGTCTTCAAAAAACCTATTATCACGGAGATAAGTTTCTATAAGATATTCTAAATCATCAAAATTTCTATTGATAGCTGCTTCCAAGGCGTAATCGACAGATAAATCACTAAAAAAATTATAGATTGTATTTTTAGGGTCAATAAGGAGTAATTCTTTTTGTTGTTGGACAATAAATTCCACTGGTTCTATTTCTTCTTCGATAAACATAGAAGGAATCTTATGATAGATTTCCTCTATGTTTTGATAAAAAGCACTAAAATATGGAATAATATCTCTAGGGAAAAAATATAGAATTGATAGGGTAACTAAAAATAAAAAGCAACAGTATCGTAATAGCTTATACAGATTCATCCCTTACTTCCTCTTTTGTTTTACCGATAATGACGACACTAATATATCCAAGTAATAAAATAAGAAATGCAATCGAAGCAATGGTAAAGAACAATTTTTTTTCCTTTTCCGTAGACGAATCATCAGTAAGGAGCGATTCGGGTGATTTCATTTTGTAAATAACAATATTTTGGGATTTACGTCCCTGATTGATTAAGAATGCTTGATTTGGTGTTTTCATTCTTGCCAATCGGTAATACTCTGATGTCATTTCATCGATTTCTAATTGAGATTGGCTTAATTCTTCAGTTAATTTTACGATTTCTTGGGATTGTGAAATATGATCTAATATTCCTGATTTTCCAAAAATAAAAATAGCGACCAAACCGGTAATGGCAATATAAACAGATAGTAATACAGCTTTAGATTTAACCATAATATAATCCTCTAGAAACAGATTTTTTCTACTATCTACGTTATCGGTATTTTCCTAATAAACTTAAGGATTCCTATCTCCTGTTATTTTAATCGATGATAGACGTCTTAATCGTTTTACATTTTCTAGGAACTCACATTATAAAAGAGTATATATATTAGTAATATTGATATAAAATAAGAATAAAAGAGCTATTGCAAAAATCATTATCTTATAGTATAATATGTAATAAAGTCTATTGAGGTTTCTATGAGTATTTTATTAGGTCGTCAATCTATTGTTGATGTCCATCAAAATATCGTTGCTTACGAATTACTCTTTCGTTCTATGGATCATAGTCCTATTGATTGTGATACTGAAGCCACCGCTAACGTGATCTCTAATACCCTTTCGATGATGTCTATTGATAATGTATTAGGGAATAAAAGAGGGTTTATTAATATTGGGATTGAAATTCTAAAAAAAGGATTGTTGGATATTATTCCGGCAAAAAGATTTGTAATCGAAATTTTAGAAACTCAAGCCCCATCCGACGAACTGGTAAGTTTAATCAAAAAATTCAAACATAAAGGGTATATTTTTGCCTTAGATGATTTTATTATTAATGAAGATCAATTGGAATATTGGAAACCTATTTTGGATGAAGTCCATATAGTAAAAGTAGATATTATGGATACTTCTCCAGAGAATCTGCGTCAAAAAACAGAATTACTCAAATCATTCAAGATTACCATGTTAGCAGAAAAAGTAGAAACAGAAGAAATGTTCTTATTATGCAAAGAATTAGGCTATCAATATTTTCAAGGCTATTTCTTTACTAAGCCAGTTATTTTAGAAAGTCAAGATATTTCCCCTCCCATCCAAGGGATATTGTCTGTTGTGGGGCAATTACAGCAGGATGCTGATATTACAGAAATTGAAAATCAGTTAAAAGCTCATCCCGAACTGGTGATCTCTCTTTTAAAGATAGTTAATTCCTCCAGTGTATCCCCCGTACAAGAAATTACATCGGTACGTCAAGCTATTGCTCTTTTAGGTAAAAAAGCCTTGACTCAATGGCTCTTACTGTTGTTGTACTCTTATAAAACGCAAAATGATCCACATCAACATACAAAAGATAATCCTCTCTTCCTTATGGCAACCCAACGGGGTAAAATCATGGAATATCTTTTGAGTCAAACGACCCCCAATGTATCCAAATCCTTAAAAGACGAGGCTTTTTTAACAGGAATCCTATCTCTTTCCGATGCCTTACTTAATATTTCGATGACTCAGATTCTCCAAGAACTACACTTATCACCGGTCATTTCCAATGCGATTCTTCATAATGAAGGACGTTTGGGTGCTTTCTTAGAATTAACAAAATCATTTGAAATCTTTGATATTATGAAGATTGCCAATCAATCCACAAAATTGGGTGTTTCTCCGGAAATGATCAACCATGCTTCTCACTTGTCTTTAAAATTTGCCAAAGAATTAGCAAGTCAAATTTAATTACTTGTTTGTATTTATTAACAAAATAGTGTATAATTATTTTATACACTATTTTTCTTAGGAGTTTTTATTGTACCACCCCAGTTCTGATTTTTTCTATCCTGATGTCAGCCGTTATATTTCCGATACGATACAACAACATCACGGCGATGAAGTGTTTTTTATTGCTTGGGTTGATCGAGAAGGGATTGTTAGCGAATGTGAAGCTGTTTCTTTTGGCAATGATAAAGCTGTGCCCGCACCGTTAGCGGAAGGGCTAAAAGGGGATCTGGTGATTCACAACCATCCTTCTGGAGATTTAAGAGCATCCAATCCTGATATTAATATTGCTTCTTTATTGGCGGCAAAAAAATTAGGATTTTATATTATCAATAATGACTGTTCTGAAGTGAATATTATTTATAAACCTAAATCACGGGTTTTTCTCCAAGAAAGTCAGGTTTTATCCTTATTCCAAAAAAACGGTCTCTTAGAAGAACTGATGGGCTTTTATGAAGAACGACCCGAACAAGAAAATCTCACCAAAAAAATTACCCAATCGATCAACGATAATAAAATTCTAATGGCAGAAGCCGGTACCGGTACCGGTAAATCATTAGCTTATCTTATCCCTACGGTTTTATGGGCAGTATTATCGGATAAAAGGGTTTTTATTACTACTCATACGATTAATCTCCAAAATCAAATTGCTCAAAAAGATGCAGAATTAGTTTCTACAATTATCGAACGAATCACAGGGATTCGCCCAAGATTTGCCGTATTGGTGGGGAGGGCAAATTATTTTTGCCCTAAAGCGTTTCATGATTTACAAAGCGATTCGGATAAAAGTTATTCTTTGTTTGACAATCCAGATAGTATTGCTCGTCAATTGGAGTTAATTCAAACATGGGCAGAACATACCGAAGAAGGCTTACGATCGGAAATCCCCGAAAAAATTGCTCCGGAGCTTTGGGAAGAACTATCGGCAGCCACTCCAAATTGCCCTCGAAAAGAATGCCCGTTTTATGCGGAATGCTTTTATTATAAAGCACGCATGACAGCAGAAGCATCTCATATTTTAATCGGCAATCACGCTCTTCTTTTAGCAGCGATTGATGAGGAACAGGGTTTCTTATCGACAATCCCTCATTTTTCTGGAATTGTCTTGGATGAAGCACATAATTTAGCAACGATAACCTTAAATTCTATGGCAGAGGCCTTTTCTTTTGGTTCTATTATGTGGAGACTTTCCCGTCTTTATCGACAAAAAGGTGATTTTTTTTTCGGACAGCTTAGTTTTTTACGGGATCGCTCCGCTTTAGATCGTTATCCGGAATTATCCGATTTATTTTATAAAATTACCTCAACTATTCTTTCTCTTTCGCAAAGTATGAAACAGAGAGAACAACATTTTCGAGATTTACTTCAAGAACATGTGGAAATTTCTACCGAAATTTCTCCCCAACTCTTTTCTAAAGAGCCTTGGATAGCAGCGAAACAAATCTTAACGCTGCTTTTTGAAGAATTAAAACAAATTGAATCCCATATGAGTATCTTTATTGAAAAAACCCAAGAACAAATTCCCGACACTCATATTTTAGAAATTTTAAGGGTGATTGATGTTCACAATAATGCTCTCCATACAATGCGACAAACGTTTGAAAAAATATTCAACAATTTAGATGCCGATACGATTGCCGTTAAGCAAATGGAATTTACCTATTCGGCGATTACTTTTTCGGCAGGCCCGGCAAGTATTGAAGATTATTTAGCAAGGCATCTCTTTCGTAATAAAGAATTTACGATTTTTAGTTCGGCAACTCTTTCGGTAAATAACAATTTTGAGTTTTTTTCTCAAGGAATCGGATTAAACTATGTCGAGGAAGATCAAATAGAAAGTATTATTTTGGATAGCCCATTTGATTATAAAAATCAAATGGAAGTAATGGTTGTCAACGAACAATTTTTATCTTCTGGCAAACAAGAACAGGAAAAATTAGAGCTTGTCAAGCAGGCGGTGTTGACCGTTGGGGGAGGAGCTTTATTATTATTTACTTCTTATAAGGCAATGGACTATGCTTATCAAATACTTTCTGAAGACTTTATTCAAAGTGGACTACACCCTCTCAAGCAAGGGGAATTTTCTCGAGAACATCTTATTAGTACGATGAGGGCTAAAGATTATAGTGTTCTTTTCGGTACGGCGAGCTTTTGGGAAGGAGTGGATGTTCAAGGAGATCACCTTCGTTTTGTAGTTATTGATAAGCTCCCTTTTGACAATCCTTTTAATCCTCTAACAAAAGCAATCTGTCGAATTATCGAAGAACAAGGGAAAAACCCATTTAACGAATATTCTATCC
>JBOFNI010000205.1:0-1945 GCA_051658845.1 Brevinema sp.
AAGAAGATGGTACGATTCCTCCTTATCTTGGTTATTGTTATGAGGGTCTATAAATTTAAGTGTACATGAAGCTCTCCTTGATTAGGATCTGTAATCTCATACCCTTTATTTCCATTCTTACGATGTTCTTTTAACATATTTTTTGTTATTTGAGTCAATCTTAAATCCACAACGGAAATAATTCCTGGTTTTAACATATGTGATGAAGGAGTGAAGCCTATAGCTCGCCAAGTACCAATTTTATGATCAGGTTTCATAAACTCTAAGAGAAGGTGTTCTACAGCTCTTTTTCTGTTACTATTATCATGGATCTTTCTTATATTAGCTATTTGTTCTTGGTGCTTTTTTATTTTCTGCCATCTGATTGGGTCATACGGTTTTAGATCAAATGCGGACTGGAGAGCATCTAAATAATTTAATGTGTCTGACGCACCAATTTCTCTTACCGTACCTTTTTTGATATTTTCTCCTTCTTTGATCTGATTTTTGTAATACTGAAACATATTAGTTGTATGCTCCAGTTTATCCATTAAGATTTTAGTTTGTGAGATATAAGTTCTAAAAGAGGAAGTGATATGTACTTTTATGTATTTTTCAGGATTTTTGTTATATTCTTTAGTAGCAAGATCTACCAGTTTATTCCAAGCAGCATCGGATAAATTTTGTTGATGGGTTCTTTGCTCTGTTTTATCGTAGAGAATATAGCTATTTTTAGTATACAAGGTCTCATCAGTGAAGAGATCGTCAAGAACTGGTTTCTTCTGATTATAGTCTTCTTCCTGATTATCTCCACTATTATCATCCTGATTTTCTTCTTGACCACTGACCTTATGAGAAACAGGAGCGAACATTTCCTTGATTTTGAGCAAGAAGTTGACAAAACAAAGCCCATAGTATAATATATATTATACTATGGGCTTTGTTTAATGTAATTATTTATACGAGGTATATAATGAAATATGTATTATTAATGATGATAATCTTACTAAGCATTAGGGCAGGAAGTCAAGAGGCTCGTTATGATATTAAACCAGAGCTTTTTTTGCTGGAAGAGTTAGGAATCACATGTAAGCCTTTAGAGGAAGATATTGGTTACTCAGCTTTTTATTACGAACCACTTTCAAATAAATACTACAGTACTCTCATCGAATACACCAATAATATTTCTTATAATACGAATAATATTCAAGATGAAAAGCAATATATCACATTTATACCTTTAATACCTAAACTTCCACTTCAATATGTGGGAAGTACAGATTTTACAAATCGTATTTATATTGATACAAATAATAACTTATATGTTAAAAAATTAAAGCTGATTGACGATGTATCATATTTTGATAGTAACAATCATTTACAACCTATACTTTCTCCAGTTTTTCCCTATGTACGTTATAGTGATGATCCTAAGTATAGTAAATATAAAGTTGTTTACTATACAAATGAAACAAAAGAGTATAGACGTGTATTCCCTACAGGCACACTATATGATTAGACTCTAATCTCTAAACCAGAATAACTAGATGATGGCAATCTGTTTCCTTACCTTTTCCTAAGGGTAAAGATTGAGTATTTAAAAATTTCCTTTGGTTTATAAAAATTTCTAAAACTGCAACAAAACTTGTTTTTGACCAAGGATTATTATTAATTCCAATATCACAAGTATTTTTGGGGGCATCAATATGATTAAATCCTGTAAATACAACCATCACACCATTAAGATTTTGTGGAATACCACTAATTCCTTGTTCCAACATTTCTTCTATTTCTTTTTGTAATGTTCCTTTTTTTAGTTCTTGCTCTACAAATTGCCCTGAATATCCTTCGTACATAGAATTTTTAGCCAGCTGACCATTGGCATTAAATACGCTCTTATAAATTTCTTTTGCTTGTTCTTTAGCAGTACGGCTAGTACTTGTTATTACAATATCTTTTTGAGAAT
>JBOFNI010000206.1:0-3595 GCA_051658845.1 Brevinema sp.
TAACTTATGAGCCACCAAACCCGTTAAAAGATGTACAAACAATGCTCGGAAGAAATGCTGAAAAATATAATATTGTTCAAAAAAATCTTACAACATCAGATTTAAATCATTTAGATAATAATGATCAAGCACAGTTAGGTAAATATTTTACCGGTGCTGAAATTTTACGGTTTTACGTAACAGACAAAGAAACGGAAGAACCGGTAATGACCGTTGTTTCAATATCATCCGGAGGATTTGGTGGTCCTGTTAGAACACTAGTTGGTACGGATGGGGAAACAGTAAAAGCAATTTCTGTTATTGATGTCTCTACCGAAACGGCAGGTTTGGGTCAGAGGGTATCTGAAAGAGGCTTTCAGAATCAATTTATCGGGCGTACTCGAGAGACACTACCAATGGATCGATCTGAATGGGAAGGTCAAAATATTGATATGATCTCCGGAGCAACCTTTAGCTCCAGTAGTGTGGTTAATAATATTGTGAAAGCGTTTGATCTCTATAAAGTAGAAGGGGGAATCTAATGAAATCACAGAAAACTTCTCCATGGACAGAGTTCGAAAAAGGTTTATTAAATGAAAACCCTGTTTTTGTATTACTGATTGGTTTATGTTCTTCCTTAGCTGTTTCTGCAAATGTTTCCAGTGCCTTGGCAATGGGATTAGCTGTGTTATGTGTGTTGACCAGCTCAAATATTATTATCTCTATATTTCGTCATTGGACACCGGAAGCTGTCCGTGTACCGGTATTTATTATTACTATTGCAGGATTTACGACTATTGTTGAAATTCTGATGCGGCGTTATTCTCCAACATTATATGGTGTTTTAGGAGTTTATTTACCGTTGATTGTTGTCAACTGTATTATTTTAGGTCGAGCAGAAGCCTTTGCCAGTAAAAACACGGTATTTCGTTCTTGTTTGGATGGATTGGGAATGGGAGTAGGGTATACTTGTGCATTAGTTTCTATTGCTATTTTACGGGAATTATTGGGTAATGGTACCTTGTCTTTTCAAATAGCAGAAAATATGGGAATAGTATTAAATTTTACTCATCCTGTCTTACAAGATCCTAACAATCCTCTTGTTAATGTTGTTAATTTGTTTGGTTCGGCGGCAATGGCCCATCCAGATTTAGAAACACAACATCTTACGATTTACAATATTGCTCATATTGTTCCAGATCCTTTACAAATTATGAAACTACCTCCTGGAGGATTTTTGGTAATGGGGCTTTATTTAACAATTTTACAACATCTCACCTTGGTTAAAGCAAAGAAAAAAGCATTAGCATCTAAACAAGTAGCTAAAGCGGAACAAGGAGAATAATGATGGCAGAATCATCTTATCTTATTATATTTATTACCGCTATTTTAAGTGGAAATATGGTGTTTTCCAAATTTTTAGGTCTTTGTCCGTTTTTTGGTGTTACAAAAAACATGGATGATGCTATTGGGATTGGATTTGCCGTTATTGTAGTCCAAATGCTGACCGTATTAATCACTTGGCCTTTATATCATTTGGTGTTAGTACCTTTAGGCTTGGAAGTCTTACAAACGATGCTATTTATTTTAGTAATTGCCTCTTGTGTGCAAATGTTAGAAGCAATTATGAAAAAATTAACCCCAGCTTTGTATAAAGCACTAGGAATCTACCTTCCTTTGATTACTACAAACTGTATTATTTTAGGGATAGCATTAATTGTTATCGCTGAAGGTTTAGATTATGGACGTGCGATGTGGTATGCTTTTTGTGCTTCTTTAGGATTTTTAGTTGCCTTGATTATGATGGCTGCCATGTTAGAAAAGGTTAAAAATGCTCCTATTCCTAAGGCTGTACAAGGGGCACCTCTTGCGTTTTTTATGGCAACGATTATTTCTATTGCATTTATTGGGTTTAGCGGTTTCGCTGTAAACTAAACAGATTACGGAGGAAAAATGCCTATACATACTATTTATGGGTTATTAGGGATCTTATGTGGAGTGAGTGTACTTGCTTTTATTTTTTCTTGGAGTGCGGCTAGAGGATTTAAGTTTCATTCATGTAAGGGTGACGGATGTTGTAGTCAGGATCATTCTAAAAATAAAACAGCGGATCGTATCCTTTCTTTATTAGAAAAATAATAGGAGATAATAATGGATTTTACAATTGTATTAATGGGTACGGCAGTACTATGTATCACAGCGTTTATCTTAGGGCTTACGATCTCTTTGGTGACACAGTTATTTTATATCAAAGTAGATCCTCGTATTGCACAGATTTATGAGATTCTTCCTCACTTTAACTGCGGAGCCTGTGGTCGTCCAGGCTGTATGCCTTATGCAGAATCGGTGATTAATGAAAATTTAGAACCGAATCGTTGTAAGCCCGGTAAAGAGGCGGTAGCGGAAAAAATTATTGCGATTCTAAATCAATAATATTAATCCCTCCCTTATTAAGGGAGGGATTTTACTATAAGGTAGGACTATGAAATCGAATCGTAATAAAACTATTATCCTTAGTCAAGAAGAAAAAACCTTGTTACAAGCAAACCTTTTAACAGAAAATTCATTATTTAATGTCGAACAACTAAGCAATAAAATTGTTTGGGGGGATAGCTTAGTAATTCTTCCACAATTACCCAAAGAATTTATTGATTTATTGATTGTTGATCCCCCTTACAATCTTTCTAAAAATTTTCATGGAGATAAATTTAATAAAATCCCCGATAAAAAATATTTAGAATATATAGAATCGTGGTTTTCATTAATCTATCCTTGTTTAAAAAAAGAGTCTTCTGTTTATGTCTGTTGTGACTGGAAATCTTCTCAAGCTATTTATACGATTTTGTCTAAATATCTCTTTATCCAAAATCGTATTACATGGCAGAGAGAGAAAGGGAGAGGGGCCTTACATAATTGGAAAAACGGAATGGAAGATATTTGGTTTGCCACTTTATCAAAAAAATATTATTTTAATAGTGAGGCGGTGAAAGTAAAAAGAAAAGTTCTCGCACCTTATAAAACTGACGGTAAGCCTAAAGATTGGGTTGATACAAAAGATGGAAAATTCCGAATGACCTATGCGTCTAATTTTTGGGATGATATTTCGATACCATACTGGTCTATGCCTGAAAACACAGAACATCCTACACAGAAACCGGAAAAATTAATTGCAAAATTAATTCTTGCCAGCTCAAAAGAAGGTGATTTTATTTTTGATCCATTTTTGGGTTCTGGAACAACGGCAGTTGTTGCTAAAAAATTAAATCGAAAATATTCCGGTATTGAACAAAATATTGAATATTGTCTTATCGCCGAAAAACGTCTTATGATGGTAGAGGATCATAAAGGTATTCAAGGGTATACGGGAGTATTTTGGGAACGTAATACCAAACCTCTAGGATGATGAATATTTGTAATAGATATAACTAATTATAGTCATCAATTAAAATATCTAATCGGTAGTGTTGAATAGATTGGATATTTGTGTTATAATAAATGAAGATAGATGATTCTAGGAGGAATTTATGTCAGAAAAAGTTATCAAAGGGACGGATCAAAATTTTGATGAGGAAGTGTTAAAATCTAATATTCCAGTATTTGTCGATTTTTGGGCAAC
>JBOFNI010000207.1:0-1878 GCA_051658845.1 Brevinema sp.
AAAATTTCTCTTTCCTCATCTCTCGCAACTCTCAAGAACTCAAATATTCCGCTAACCTTACTCTTCCTTCCAAATACTTCCCTAATTCCCCTTTCTCTATCGGACAACTCCTATCCATCTCTATTCAATTCGATGATACGCCCCAATCTATCATCTTCTCCGGTTCCATCTCTCATATCTACCAACAAGACTCTTCTCTCATCATTAACGCTTCCTTTTCTATCACTCCCGATAACGATCTCTTTGAAACTTATTCTCATTCTTCCTTACAAGACGCTATCACTCATTTAGTCCCTCTCTCTTCTTACGAAGATGAGAATCCCACTCTACAAGAATTCGTCTTTAAAGGCTCTCTACGCTATTCTCTTTACCGCATCCTTCGTAAGAAAGTCTTCTTTATCAATTCTCAACAACAACTCGTCATCCTCGATACACTCACTCCTAGAAACCACATTTCTCCCATTATCAAATCTGTTTCTTTCTTCTCTTTCGACATCGAACCAATACCCCATCTCGACATCTCCGATACTTTTACTTACCTCAACCAGCAATTCATCATCATCGGTATCCATTACTCCAATTCTCATACCACCATCCACGCTGACCAATATTCTCCTCAAATCTCAGCTCCAGTGAAAATCGAACAAACTTTCGTCGCCTCACAGCCTCTAACACCTCTTTTCGCTCCCTCTGCAACTCAAGCTAAGCGTGGCGAAACAGCCCACTCTCTCCTTCAACAATTAGAACCTAACGTAAAAAATCATCTTGAAAACTTAGCCGAAGAAGTTAGAACAGACCTAGAAGACTCTTTTGAAACAATCGTTATTACTAGTGTTTTTCGCTCCAAAGAAAAACAACGCGATGATATTCTTTTGCAAAAGATAAAACTTAGTGGTATCTCCAATATGTACAAATATTACGAAAAAAAAGCCCCTCTCAGTGCTCCTTATCTAAAAATTATCCAATATCTCTATGACGGTTTATATGATACCATTTCTGACGGAAGTTCCAATAAAATAATCATTCCTAATTCTGATTTTAATGCTATCGAATCTGTTTATGAACATTCCTTAAATAAAGAAATTAGAGCTAGAAATGGTGCTAAGAAAAAAGAGCGATTTAAAGCTATTATTAACGAGGTCTTAGAAGAATATCCACATATGAAAGGAAATTATGCAGGGGCTCAAAAAATATTAACAAAAAGTATGGTCGATATTCAGCCTATCCCTCATAAAGATATCCCAAACAAAATATGGAATGAACCTCTCTTTGTTCCTTCTTTACATACGATCACTAATTCAAACGGAGAGCCTGCTTCTTATGCTATCGATCTGAGAAAAAGTGATAGTAGTAAATTATTAAGTTCTAAACATAGGGAAAGTGCTAAAGGAGATTATTACGATGGAAGTTCTGATGGAGAACCTCACTACCATTTAACGATAAAACTTTAGCGTGGTAGTCCTCCAAGTGGCAAATTACCCGTACGAGGCGATCTTGGAAATCCTTCTTTATATATAGGATCACAGTATAAAGGACAACCAACAAATTTTTCCTTATCTTTGTCAATAGGATCTCCAAATTTTTTTCTACTACTAAAACTACCATCTTTAGCAAATGCATCGTTATAAGGAATAACCTCAATAGGATCATAGATAGAGATAAGATCTTTAATATATTGTTGTTGATCCCGTCTATCAATATAAAGACGTTGATTCGGTGAAATATAACCAGCATACTGCAGATACGGATCTTTCATATCCGGTACAAATACTTGTTCTTCAACTTTTTTTGGATCAAGCTTATAAGTAAGACCGTTAGTCTTCATAAGATCAGAACCATCTTTAACATAGTAATATTGATTATTATTAGAGTTCCAAT
>JBOFNI010000208.1:0-1419 GCA_051658845.1 Brevinema sp.
GGATAGAATATTCGTTAAATGGGTTTTTCCCTTGTTCTTCGATAATTCGACAGATTGCTTTTGTTAGAGGATTAAAAGGATTGTCAAAAGGGAGCTTATCAATAACTACAAAACGAAGGTGATCTCCTTGAACATCCACCCCTTCCCAAAAGCTCGCCGTACCAAAAAGAACACTATAATCTTTAGCCCTCATCGTACTAATAAGATGTTCTCGAGAAAATTCCCCCTGCTTGAGAGGGTGTAGTCCACTTTGAATAAAGTCTTCAGAAAGTGTTTGATAAGCATAGTCCATTGCCTTATAAGAAGTAAACAATAATAAAGCTCCTCCCCCGACGGTCAACACCGCCTGCTTGACAAGCTCTAATTTTTCCTGTTCTTGTTTGCCGGAAGATAAAAACTGTTCGTTGACAACCATTACTTCCATTTGATTTTTATAATCAAATGGGCTATCCAAAATAATACTTTCTATTTGATCTTCCTCGACATAGTTTAATCCGATTCCTTGAGAAAAAAAATTAAAATTGTTATTTACCGAAAGAGTTGCCGAACTAAAAATCGTAAATTCTTTATTACGAAAGAGATGCCTTGCTAAATAATCTTCAATACTTGCCGGACCTGCCGAAAAAGTAATCGCCGAATAGGTAAATTCCATTTGCTTAACGGCAATCGTATCGGCATCTAAATTGTTGAATATTTTTTCAAAAGTTTGTCGCATTGTATGGAGAGCATTATTGTGAACATCAATCACCCTTAAAATTTCTAAAATATGAGTGTCGGAAATTTGTTCTTGGGTTTTTTCAATAAAGATACTCATATGGGATTCAATTTGTTTTAATTCTTCAAAAAGCAAGGTTAAGATTTGTTTCGCTGCTATCCAAGGCTCTTTAGAAAAGAGTTGGGGAGAAATTTCGGTAGAAATTTCCACATGTTCTTGAAGTAAATCCCGAAAATGTTGTTCTCTCTGTTTCATACTTTGCGAAAGAGAAAGAATATTTGAGGTAATTTTATAAAATAAATCGGATAATTCCGGATAACGATCTAACGCAGAGCGATCTCGTAAAAAACTAAGCTGTCCGAAAAAAAAATCACCTTTTTGTCGATAAAGACGGGAAAGTCTCCACATAATAGAACCAAAAGAAAAGGACTCTGCCATAGAATTTAAGGTAATCGTTGCTAAATTATGTGCTTCATCCAAGACAATTCCAGAAAAATGAGGGATTGTCGATAAGAAACCCTGTTCCTCATCAATCGCTGCTAAAAGAAGAGCGTGATTACCGATCAAAATATGAGATGCTTCTGCTGTCATGCGTGCTTTATAATAAAAGCATTCTGCATAAAACGGGCATTCTTTTCGAGGGCAATTTGGAGTGGCTGCCGATAGTTCTTCCCAAAGCTCCGGAGCAATTTTTTCGGGGATTT
>JBOFNI010000209.1:0-26715 GCA_051658845.1 Brevinema sp.
AGTTAGTAAAAAAGATTGTTAATAACATTTATCTATTTAAACAAGGCAGGTTGATTCTGACTATCCTTCGATAGGTAAAAGAATCAGGGGTCTTGGGCTTTTTTATTTTCTTAAAGTTTGAGAGTATAAAGGGAGCGAATGCTCCTTTTTTGTTTTAAGACTTGATATACTAATTTTTTAAATATTGATTTATTGAGTTTGATAATATGGAGCTTGTTAGAGGTGGTGGAGCGAATGCTCCTTTTTTGTTTTAAGACTTGATATACTCTATTTAAGATAAGTGGAGGAGCGAAGGCTTAGTATTTGAGTTCAATGGAGTTGCTTTTTTTGTTATCGTATCTTATAATATTTTATAAGACTATTATAGGAGATTTCTATGAAAAGAATTTTTGAATTATCGGTAGGTGATGTTTTAAAAATGAAGCCCAAAGAATTATTGCAAACAATTAGACATTCCGAGGGAAGATCCATTATGGCAGAAACGGTTGTTGTCGTACCTTCTCCGATTTATTCAGTAACGGCATCGGAATTGTTGGCATCTCAAGGTGCTGATATGATTACTTTGAACGTCTTGGAGCTAAATGATCCGAAAATCCACGGTCTTGATCTCCCTGCTAAAGAACTAATTCCTTTTTTAAAAACCAATACGGGATGTTTCTTTGGATGTAATCTAGAACCAAGTGAGTCTGTTTCTGAAGGTCGAAAAGCAACAGTAGAAAATGCAAAAAATGCGGTAAGCTTAGGTCTGGATTATATAGTAATTACAGGAAATCCCGGTACGGGAGTAACGATGCGTTCTATTATTGAGGCAACAAAAGCGATTAAGGATGCTGTGGGCGATCAATTAGTGATTATTTCCGGAAAAATGCATGATGCCGGATCTTTAGATTATGTTGATGAAGAACAGATTCGAGAATTAAAAAATGTTGGTTGCGATATTTTTATGACCGCAGCACCAGGGACTACTCCGTTCCACACCGTAGAACACGTTCGAGACTTATTTTTAATCGCAAAAAAAGAAGGTATGCTCACAAAAGCTGCTATTGGTACAACACAAGAAACATCACCAATAGATGTAGTGCGTCAGATTGCTTTGATGAGTAAGATGTCCGGTGCGGATATTGTCCATATTGGAGATGCCGGTATGGGTGGGATTTGTACCTTAGAAAATCTTTGGAATATGTCTTTAACGATTCGAGGTTCTTCACATTCTTATCGTAAAATTGCCAATAGAAGACACTCTTAGTTTTTTGTTGGCTCTATTAAGCTTACTTAATATTTTTTTATATAATTAGTACGACATTCTTTAGTTGTTTATCGTCATTAAGAGGGTGGGCTGTGCATATTGTTCATATTACTGTTATGGGTATACCTTAGACAATCTATGGAATATAACGATTCAAGGATCTTCACATTCTTATCATAAGATTGTTAATCCCTTATTAATTAAGTCTTATCAAGATAGTTTTATACAAACAGCTTAAATTTAGTAAAATTATGTGTTAAATTTCTTTGAATTACGTATAATAATATGTTATAATTTGTTGATATATAATTATTGTAAAGGAAGTTGTTATGAAAATTATAGAAAGATATTCTGAAAACATATCGCTATTTTTAGCGAGATATATGGGGAGTTTCTTTAAAAATCGTTATATTACCATTTTAAAAGATGGAATCGTCGCCAACGTTATGCCAGCTTTGATTGGGTCTTTTTTCCTATTGATTGTAGCTCTACCAATACCGGGGTATCCGGAATTTATGGCATCTATTTTTGGTGCAGAGTGGAACAAATATCCTCTTTTAGTGGTTGATATTAGTATGGGGATGATGGGGATTATAGCAGTCCTTTCTATTTCTTTTCGTATGGCAGAAAGTTTTGAAGTGTTTCCATTACCTCCTGTATTGATTGCTTTTATGAGTTATTTATTGTTGACACCTCAAATAATAACACAAAACATGGAAGTTATTAATGGAGTTATTCCAGTAACGTTCTTAGGTTCTCGAGGTCTATTTACAGCAATTATTGTAGGATTAGCAGTAACTCGGCTTTATATCTTTATAGTAGAGAAAAATTTTGTAATTAAAATGCCTGATGAAGTTCCTCCAACAGTTTCTGGAGCTTTTCTTTCTATTATTCCGGGTTTTATTGTATTAACTACGGTGTTGTTTTTTCGTTATTTGATTGATATTTCTCCCTATGAGAATATTCACGTTTTAGTAATGGAATTTATTGTTACTCCGATATCATCCGTAGGTACTAATTTTTTTGGGCTATTATTCTATGTTTTTTTACTGCATTTTTTATGGTTTTTTGGAATTCATGGAGGACTGATTGTAGGAGCGTTATGGAAGCCCTTGTTTTTATTAATTGCCGATCAAAATCGTTTAGCATATCAAAATGGAGAACCAATCCTTCATCTGATGACAGAAGAATCCTTAAATTTTTATGTCTTTTTAGGGGGATCCGGAGCTTCTTTACCACTGATTATCGTTATGTTTTTCTTTGCAAAAAGCACTCTTTATAAAAATGTGGCTCGTTTATCGATCATTCCGGGTTTATTCAATATCAATGAAACCTTAGTCTTTGGGATGCCAGTCGTATTTAATCCAAAAATGTTCATACCGTGGCTTTTTATTCCTATAGTAAATTATCTGATTGCGTATTTTGTAACGTTTATCGGATGGGTGCAACCCTATCCGGGAGTTATTCTTCCTTGGACGACACCGATTATTATCTCGGGATTTTTAATAGGGGGAATCCCTGCAGTATTACTGCAAATATTTAATTTTATGGTTTCGGCTTTCTTATGGTATTGTTTTGTCCATGCGATGGATAAAGAACAGTACCAACTCGAACAACTATAATATATTTTATCGTAACAAAACGATCTTCCTAGGAAGATCGTTTTTTCTTTGCTTTTTATCAGCCTAGCTCTAATAAATTTTAAAATAATTCCGAAAAATATAAAGAATGTTTTTAAACTTTTCAAAAAATAAGTAAGAGGGAATAATGATTGAATTACTAGCTTCTGTAAAAATCCAGCAACAATCTTCGTCGGTACACAAAAAAAATAGCACCGATCATCCTTTTCAGGATCAATTAGACCAATCCCTTTCTCAGCAAAAATCTCTTCAAGAAGAACTAAATCAACAAAAAGTTGAGGAGAGGCAAAAGGGAATTAATAAAATAGACAAACAAATTCAAACATTGAAAAAAGAATATTTAGAAAATGGTAGTACAGAAATCGAGATACTTAGTTCTTTAGAACAAATTATGACTTTTCTCCAAGAAGGACTATCCGAAAATAATATTTCGGAAGAGATGATAGTATCTGAGGAAGAATTTAATTTGGAAGTTTGGACAGATGATATGTTAGTTGTCCTACAAAAAACGATGGATCATCTTGAACAAGTAGCAAATCCTTTTATTCTACAAAAAACAGCGTTTATCTTGGAGGATAACCCAACAGAACAGGTACTAGGTTTCGTATTGAAAGATTTGCAACAATCCTTAGAGAAGGAGCTACCGGATTTTAGTCAATTAACAGATTCCGGTTTGGTGGCTATTAATAATAATCTTATAGAATTAGATACGGAAGAATTAATAACTATGGATTCTATTAGTGAGGCTCGTGATATTGTAGCTTATGATGAAGAAGTTTTGGAATCGACTTCCACTTTGGAGTCTTCAGATTTTGAATCTTCGGAAGAGCAAAAATTTGAAATAAAAGATTTTAGAGTAAAGATAGCCCAAGTAAAGACTCCTGTGCAGGAAGATCAACAAATATTGGAAGATTCTCCAAGTAACGAACCGCAACTTACCTTAGAAACGATAGATTCGGAAATTCCGGTAATTCGTCAAGAACAAACGATAAAAAATATTGCTCAGCAAGTTTATACTTCATTATCATCTGCAGTATCAAGGGTGCAGGTAGAAGCTTTAATGCAAAATATCAGTGGTAAGATTTCGATGATTTTGCATGAGGGAGGAAACGAGCTTCGGATGAGGATGACTCCTCCGGAATTGGGTCAGATGAGATTATCTTTTGTCTCGGAAGATGGCATGATGAGGGGGAAAGTTATTGTAGAAACACCGGAAGCAAAAATGTTTTTTGAGCAAAACATTAATAATCTCCGTGATTCTCTAGCCAGTGCAGGGATTTCTTTAGGTGGTGTTGATGTAGAATTAGGAAATCATCAAGATTTTGATGCAGAGAAATTATTAGAAGACAGGATGCAAGCAATCCGAGGAACATCTGAAAAAAATCAAGAACAAGATCGTATTAAAAATCTTACCGATGCCTTAGTCGATTTTACAGCGTAAGTATTATAAAGAGAGGAAATAATTATGACCGTATTACCAACAACAATTTCGGAGCAGGAAAAAAGAGTATTGGATCAAAATATTAATACATTTAATAGTCGTTTAAAAGAAACACAAAAAGTCGTCAGTAAAAATTCTCTTGGGGAAGCTGATTTTCTGACACTCTTAGTAACACAATTAAAAACACAAGATCCTACAAAACCGATGGATGATAAAGCGTTTATCGGACAAATGGCACAATTTACTTCTCTAAAACAGATGAGTTCTGTTGCGGAGAATATCAGTAATTTTACTAGAGAGTTTGATTTCACTAAATCGATTTCCTTAGTCGGTAAAGAGGTGATGTGGACAAATGAAGTTGGTAATATCCAAGAAGGTAAAGTAGATTCTGTATTGATAAACGCTGGATATAGTTATTTAAAGATTAACGATCAAAAAGTTGCTTTAAAAGATATTATCGAAGTAAAAGATTCTATTAGTGATTCTATTCCTATAGAAGAGGTTTCGTAATAAGACTAAGAAGAACGTATATTACAATCAAACTGTTCCTAAATAAAGAAAATCAATAAAATAAAAAAACAAACAAGCTATTTGGCTTATGGAGAATTGAATGTTAAGATCATTATATTCTGGAGTATCAGGGCTTCAAAATCATCAGACAAGAATGGATGTTATTGGGAACAATGTATCTAATGTTAATACAACAGGTTTTAAAAAAGGACGCGTGACATTCCAAGATATTTTATCACAAACAAGTTCTGGTGCGGCACGCCCGACAGAAAACAAAGGTGGCGTTAATGCCAAACAAGTCGGTTTAGGAATGAGTGTTGCATCTATTGATAATATTATGACTCAAGGATCTCTTCAGACAACAGGTAAAAACACAGATTTGGCAATTACTGGCGAAGGGTTTTTTGTATTACAGGATGGGGATAAAACCTTCCACACAAGAAACGGTAATTTTATGATCGATCGAGACGGTACTTTAGTAAATTCTAATGGTTTGAAAGTCCAAGGGTGGACTTCGGAATTGTACCCAACGGGAGAGTATCTTGTCGATACGGCAGCCCCTGTTGGAGATTTAAGAATTGAGATGGGACAAAAAGTTGAAGCTCAAGAAACTTCCGTAGTACGATATCGCTCCAATCTAGATGCGAATGTTCCTATTTTGGGAGATGATGCGACTGCTGCAGAAAGAATGATGGCGACTCATGGAACATCGATTGATATCTTTGATCCTTATGGAAACAATCTACGCCTATCATCAACGTATGAACGGACAGATCTTAATACTTGGCAGATGTCCCTAGGCTTAACAGACGAAAATGGAGTTGCTTTAGAAAATGTCCAAGTCCATATTAATACCCAAAAATTAGATACAGGTAACACTTTAGACCTTGTATTTAATACGAACGGTACTTTAGCGGCTGCTATTGAAGGAGGAGCCGGAGAAATGGATGCAGAAGGGGCATTAACAGCAATCATTACTTATGATCATCCAGACGGAACTCAGCAAACTTTTAATTTGGAATTAGGGGAAGCCGGAAGTGTTACTAATACCATTACCCAGTTTGCGTCCCGTTTTACGACAGAAGCTTATTTTCAAGATGGAAACAATATGGGCTATATGGAAAGTTTCAATATCGATGATATTGGTATTATCACCGGTGTCATGGATAATGGAGTTCGTCGTCCTTTAGGACAAATAGCAATGTCTATGTTTACCAATGCAATGGGATTAGAGAAAATAGGAAATTCCCTATACACTGCTTCGAACAACTCCGGAAATGCCATGATTGGGGAAGCCGGTATCATGGGGCGAGGGACTTTCTTTGTAGGAGCTTTAGAAATGTCTAATGTAGACTTGGCAGAAACATTTACCGATATGATCGTTACAGAAAGAGGTTTCCAATCAAATTCCCGTGTCATTACCACCAGTGATAATATGCTCCAAGAAATCCTTACACTCAAACGTTAATAGGATATGAAAGGGGATAAACTATGGTAGAGTTAACACGATTGAACGATTCTAAGATCACTATCAATCCTTATCAAGTAGAAATTATTGAAAACAATCCAGATACAGTTGTTGTGATGAATTCTGGAAAAAAATATTTGGTAAAAGAAAGTCCACAGATCATAGAAAAAAAATTCTCTAATTTCTTGGCCGGTACTATTTATAAAGCAATCGTCCACTCCCAAGGAATTGTTGGTAAACATAAGGAGTAATACATGGAAAAAGGATCGATAATCGGTATTATTGCGTGTGCTATATTAATGTTTGGTGGAATGTTTGTTTCTGCCGGTTCTTTAGGCCCTTATTGGGATGTAACTTCTATTCTCATTACTGTTGGTGGATCTATCGGAGCAACATTATTAGCAAACCCTTGGTCAAATACTGTTAAAATAGGGCAATTGTTTCAATTGGCAATGAAAGAACCCTCTAATGAAGTAGCTCCGTTAATTGATACTTTACTTACCTTTGGAGAAAAAGCCCGTAAAGAAGGCGTCTTATCGTTGGAAGATGATGTTGCAGAAATTCCAGATCCTTTTCTCCAAAAAGCAATTCGTCTGGTCGTAGACGGTACCGATCCTGAAGTGGTAAAAAGAATTATGTATAATGAATTAGATAAACTCGATGTCCGACACCAAAGTTATGCCCAAATTTTTGTGGATTGGGGTACTTTTGCACCAGCCTTTGGTTTAATTGGAACATTGGTGGGATTGATTGCTTTGTTAGGAAATCTTTCTGATACAGCTGCTTTGGGAGCTGGGATGGCTATTGCCTTAATTACAACTCTGTACGGTTCGATTTTGGCAAACTGGATTTGTATCCCTATTGCTGCAAAATTAGCGGTTAATAATGCCGGAGAAATTCTCATGAAAGAGATCATCTTAGAAGGGGTACTTTCAATTCAAGCTGGGGATAATCCGGCTATTCTTAAAGAACGATTGAATTCTTTCCTAAGTGTTTCAGAAAGACGTAAAGAAGAAGATGAAGAATAATAAAATACGAGGTTTATAATGGCAGAGGGAGAAAAAAAATGTCCTAAATGTCCTGTAGGTTCGCCTGCATGGATGGCCACTTATAGTGATATGGTAACCTTATTGATGACATTTTTTGTTGCCTTAATTGGGGTACAAGTACCCGAGGGGAAGCAAATACAATTAATCTTATCGGCTTTTGATGGAGCACTGGGCAATCTCGATGGGGGGAATACTCTTTCTCCCGGTGTTCTTAGTGAAATGGGTGCAACTGTTGAAAGTCTACCCTCTACAACTCAAGGTCAAGGATTAGCACGACATATTCAAAAAGTGGCAGACCTTTTTAAACCGGAAATTAAATCTCAAAAAGTTCGTATTGATGAAACAACCAAAGGGTATAAAATCACCTTAGCAAGTGATTTCTTTTTTCAACCATCTTCGGCCGAGTTGGATTATAACGAAGCATTAGGGATTCTTAGAACATTAGCTGGAGCATTACAAGAAGGTTCAACTGCCAGTCGTTTGGAAGTAATTGGTCATACGGATGCCGGAGCAATTCCGCCAACGTCTAATTTGGCAATCCGATATCCAACGAATTGGGAATTATCGGCAGGGCGTGCAGCAACAATTGTTCGATATTTAATTGATTTCGGATTAGCTCCAGAGCGCTTTTTTGTTGAAGGAAGAGCCGAGTATGAGCCTTTAGAATCCAATGCAACTCCTGAAGGGAGAGCTTATAATCGTCGAGTAGAAATTTATGTAACAGTTGACAGGGATCGATAAATTCTTTTATACTATATTATATAAGTTATCAAAAGATAAAAAAGAGGAGTCGATATGATAAATGATTTGATTATTGTTGGTGCAGGTCCTGCCGGAATGTCTGCCGCTATTTATATGGCAAGATTCGGTAAATCGGTAACAGTTTTTGAGCAATTAGCTCCAGGAGGACAAGCAGCTTTAACCCATCAGATTGACAACTATCCGGGTTTTGAAGAAGGAATTAACGGTTTAGAACTTTCCGATAAAATGAGACAACAAGCAGAACGCTTTGGTGTCGTTTTTGAATATGATAGTATCGAATCATTTTCTCAAGAGAATAAAAATTTTACATTGGTATCCGGTACCGGAGTTACTTATCAAGCAAAATCCTTGTTGATTACTACCGGTACACGATCAAAACGTCTTGGAGTGAAAGGGGAAGATAAATTTTTTGGACGGGGTATTGGTACTTGTGCAGTCTGCGATGGGAATTTTTACAAAGGGAAGAAAGTAGCCGTTATTGGTGGTGGAAACTCTGCCTTAGAAGAATCGATTTATTTGGCTGATATCGTCGAAAAAGTATATTTGATCCATCGTCGAGATGAGTTCCGTGGTGAATATTATGTTCAAGAGAAGATTAAAAATCATCCAAAAATAGAATTAGTACTCAATAGTGTTGTTGAAGAATTTATTGGTGACGATCATTTAACAACATGTCTTATCAAAAACGTTAAAACACAAGAACTTTCCGAATTAGCAATCGATGGAGTGTTTTTATATGTAGGATTGGATGCAAATACAGCATTTGTAGACAAGTCTTATAAAGATAATGCTGGTTTTATCAAGGTTGATTCAGAAAATCGGGTTAATCAAGAAGGTCTTTTTGCTGCCGGAGATTGTTGTTCCGGAACCTTTAAACAGGTAGTAATTGCTTGTGGAGACGGTGCAAAAGTATCTTATCATATTAATCATTATTTGAGTACCTTAGAGTAATCTTTTTTCTATAATATAGAAAAGTAAAAGTTCCTAACAAAAAATAAATTCAGCAATAAAAATCCTTTAAAATTAAAGGATTTTTATTTTTTAAATATCTTGCCAAAACGACAATATTATAGTATTCTTTATATAAGAATTTTATTTTGGTATTTTAGGGGGCGGAAAATAAGAAGCAATATTGGTCTGTTTATTTTGTTGTTGGTTTTTCTTACTGCAGCACAGGAATTCCCATTGTTAGAAGTTATTGACGAGTCATCGATTCTTTTACAAGAAGTGGAACAAATCGAAGCACCTCCCTCTCTCACAAGTACACTTAATCTTCTTAGTACGGAATCAGCTCTCATGGTGGAAGAATATAAAGATATTATCCAGCTATATCAGACAGCTCCTTCTGATATATCTACAAAAATTCGCTTATATCAGCGTTTATTGGCAAGGCTCAATAAAATGCAACCTCTTACGGAATTTCTTACAGGGCATCGGGATCTTTTAAAAAATGTTATCCGATACCATTTGGGTTTGAACAATAAAGCCGATCAATGTTTAAAAGATCTAATAAGTCGAACAAAAAATTCCAATCTCAAAAATGATGCTCTAGATACGCTAATTTCTTTTAACTATCCTAATAAAGCTCTTTTTAATGCCTTATACCAATCAGATTTTCTTTCTAACGAACAAAATACATATTTGGATATTCTTCTTCGTAGTCTTTCTGGAGATATTTCCAGTGAAGAAAGTAGTATGATCCTTAAAAATACGATTCTATCTCCCTTTTCTTTATATCAACAAGAAGGATTCAAAGCAAAATTATTAAATAATATTCAACACCAACTTTCCAGCGAAGAATTTTACAAATCTATTAATATCGCTTTTTATAATGAAGATTACCGTACCGCCTTATCGTTAATTCGAGTACAGATCAAGAATACTGCTGTGGATATGTGTACCTTGAATACTTGGGGAAGACAGCTGGGATTGTACAAAAAAGATTTTGTCGAATCGTTAAAGCTTTATCAACGAAGATCAGTGGATTACAAAACTTATGTAGAAACTTATCATCATAACATTCAAGCTAAAGCACGAGGGAAGATTTTTCATCGAAGGCTTTATGCATATCGAGGATTACCAAACGCTCCTTATAATGTTTTATCAACAAAGCAGATCTTAGAAGAGTATTTAAAAGGGGCAGTTGAATCGGAATATATCGAAAAAAATGCTAAACGAGCTTTGAGGAATTTTCTTGCCTATCAACAATATGATACGGTATTGGAATATACCCAAAAAATGCGTGAAAAAATTACACCACAAGTTTCTCCTTATGTTAATTTTTGGGAGTCCTATGCTTTACTGAAAACCGGTAATACAAATGATGCAGTTCCGTTATTGGGATCTATTCTTACTGTTGCTCCGGAATCCTATTATGGTATTGTCGCTCGAAAAAAACTACGACAAATTTTTAATACTACAGCCCTTTCTTTTAACCGTTATACGGGTGATTTAAAAAAACATAGTACTACGAGTAAGCAGGCCTTATTGGATTATGCTCATATCCTTTACTATATGGGGAATCGTTCGGCAAGAGGCACTGCCGAACAGATCTTTGCAGATAACGGATTGATAGTGATATCATCTAGTAAAGGTAAACTTTCTCTATCGGATGAAAGTCTTATTAAAGCCTATGCAGAGCTTAATTTATCAAAAAATATCCGATCCTTAGCTTACAACAAAGGAATACTTAATATCTACGATCAAGATGTATTACTGGCAAAATTTTATCAGCAACAAAATAATGTTTCAGGTTTATTACATGTTGTCGCAAATGGGAATAAAATATTAACAAAAAAGAACAGCTTTGGTATTGGGAAGCAAGCAATGCAAGTTTACTTTCCCCGCCCTTATCAAGAACTTATTCAAGATACCTTAACAAAAAGCCAACACCCGATGGATCCGTATTTATTGTATTCGGTAATGAGAACGGAAAGTTTTTACAAAGAAAAAGCCCGTTCCCATGCAGGAGCAATGGGTTTGATGCAGATTATGCCGGTCACAGGGAAATGGTTAGTTAGTAAATATCTTCCAGAGTTGGAAAAATATTCCTTGTACACACCTGAGATCAATGTATATTTAGGTTCTGTTTATTTATACGATAATATCGGTCAAATTGGTTTTCTACCAGCTTTAGCAGCTTATAATAGCGGTCCTACTTTTGTAAGGGGTTTAATAACACAGTACAAACCAAAGACAGATTTGGAACTTGTCGAGATTCACCCTAAAAGCGAAACTCGGAATTATGTTCGTAAGGTAATAGAAAGTTATGAACGGTATTCTGTGATTTATAATAACAATACCGTCGATTTTCTCAGAAGAATGTCTTGATATCCGAGTTTTTTAATGAGAGATCTTTTTCGATACTCTAGTATATTCTTTACTCTTTGTCTACACTATTATTTTTCTATGAATACTAAATAAAATAACTTGCTATTTTATAAGAATAGTGATATAATATATAATGTGTAAATCATTAGTAAAGGGGACTCTTAGTGTCTGATTTATCTAAAGAGGAAAAAAATATTCTTCAACACCTAAAAGCTGGTCGCTGGAATGAGGTAGAGCAAATCGCTTTTGCTTTAGAGGATCAAAAGACAGAGTTTCGAGATAATGTTTTAAAAGTAACACGATTTTGGCAGAAACGCTTGGAGTTATTTGTTTATAGTGGTGAACATACAGGAATAAATCTTTATAAAGAGTGGGATCATTTTATTCAATTTTGTTGTGAATATCATGTGAACCATGCCGGTATATTTTTAGCGGTAAAAAGTTATATTTTAAAAAAAACGATTGATTTCTTAACAAAAGCAAGTAGGGAAAAAGATAATACCTCACGGGAGCTATTAGTTTATTTAGCATACGCCTTTTATGATGCCGATATTATTGATCGTGCCATAGAAACATTAGAATTTATTCTCAGCCGTTTCCAAGAAGAAAATGATGCCCGAGTATATTCTTTATTAGGCGATTTATATGCTGAGATATACCCGAATCCTAAAAGAGATCTGTCGGTGATCATGTTTAATGAATTATTTCTTAAGTGTATTGATACGGTAGATATTAATAATATCGAATATCAAGATATTGTTAAATTAATCCAAGGGATAAGAGCCGATCTCTTTCCTGAATCCGAAATTAAATATTGGATACCTGTTTACGGCTATCTTTACGGAGGACTGACCGTCAGACGGAATCTTCGTTATGAAGAGTATAAAAAATTACAAGAATCAATTGCTTTATTGGAAAGCCATATTAGAGAACAGGATCAAACGATGTTATTGATTCCCCAATTACTTAATGTTTATTTTTGGGTTTTTGATTATTACGTTTATCAAATGAAAACACTTGGTGGTGCAATGCAGATTTGTCGTAGGGTGTTGGAGCTTTTGGCGATGCTTTACCATATTCCCGGTTATGAAGAATCTGCCCATAAATTAGGTCTACATGCAGAAAAAGTCTTAGACATGTTGTTACGGACAGCACAAAATCATCAATAATAGAAAATAATATAATAAGCCTTTGGAGGCAGGATACCATGGCGGAAAAATTTACCAACAAGAAAGAAGACTTTCTTTCAGATATTCAAACAAAACTTAATGAAGAAAAATGGACGAATACAGCATTAGAGTCTTATAGTGTTAAAAACTTAGTAGAATTAGATTCTTTCATTGAAACAGCCGTAAATGGAAGTTTTTTAGAAGATCTCAGAATTTTATGTAGAGATCATCTTAAAGAAGCACATAATAGTGTAATCGCTCTCTATATTGTCGGTGCCGTTTCTTTACGGGAATCTGCTATGGATGATTCTTATGTTCCTTTACTGATTAAGAGTTTTCATGAAGTTCATAAAACTGCTGTTGTTCAGTTTTTATGTGAAAAAATCTTAATGTACCGAGAACATAAATATGCCTTAAGAACATTAGAACATATTTATACCGATAATGACGACCAAGATGCATTGTTTTCTATTAAAAAACGCTTAGTCTTAGTGGACAGTTCTGATGCAGCAAATGCAAAATTTCTTGGAGAATATTACGAAGGAGAAGATACAGACTTAGCAATGTTTTATTATCGTCTTGCGATAGAGCGATTTATTGCTATGCGAAATCTTCCAATGATCAAAGAAATTTGGGATAGAGTGATTGCCCTTTACCCTGAAGATACCAAATTGATTATTACTATTGCGAAAAAAATTCGTGAAGCTGCAAGTGATGAGTACGTTGCAAATTTAGTATTCTCTCATGTGGTAAAAGGTTTGATGCGAGAAGAAAAATTCAAATTGATATTACCGGTAGTAAAATTTGTTGTTGGTCTTCATCCTTCCGAAAAAACTTATAGAAAGGCATTGGAAGATTGTTACCGAGAGATTTATAAAGATCATCAACAACTTGAACATTATCTCAAAACTTCTGCAGTAGGTCAAAGTTGGAAACCTTATCGTGAAGCAATTCGTTTTTTTGAAACACATATTGCTTTTGATGAAGGAGCTTACGTTTTTCATAAAAGTTGGGGTTTAGGACAAGTTAAAACATTAGAAAAAGAACGTGTTGTTGTTAGTTTTGATAATAAAAAAGACCACGAAATGAGTCTGATGATTGCATTGAGAGCGTTAACCGTTTTAGATGAAAATCATATTCTTCTTTGGAAGCACGGTAAAGCGGATCAATTAAAAGACATGCTCGAAAATAATCCTCTTACCTTAATCGAATTGATTATGAGAAGTAATGATTTAGAAGATATCAGTTCTAAAGATCTTAAAGAGTTTATTGTACCAGAATTACTAACAGACAAAGAGTGGACACGTTGGTGGCTACGGGCAAAAAAATTAATGGAGTCTTCCAATACGATCGTTGCCAGCCTACACAAAAGAAATGTTATCGAATTGCGTGATACAGAACGTTCGGTTGTTGAAGAATTAATCAGTCGTTTCAAAAAAACGACAAGTTTCGATAATAAAATTGCTGTTGCCTTAAATTTTGTTGATCGTGGGGGAAATATTAATGACCCTGAAAATCAAGCAATAGACAATTATTTCCTCGAAATACTAAACTCTCAACATGAATCAGTAAGCAAAAAAGTAACTGCTTTGACGTTCTTAAAACTTGCAAAAAGTAACAATATTGATGAATTTTTTGCAGATATTTCTTTAATGAATGGGATTAAGAATATTGTTGATTTTTACATGGATTTGGATGGGGATCTGCAAAAAATATTCCTACAATACATTCAAAAATCAGATCATTGGGCAGATATTTATTCTGATGTTATCTTAAAGACTCCTCTTTCTAAAAATCATAATATGATGTTAATAGAGTTAATTACTCATGATAAATGGGAAAAAATCAACAGTATTTTCTCTTATATATTGACTCATTTTCAGGAAAAACCGGAATTTTTCCTTTGGATTGCTCGTTATGTCTTAGATGAAATGAAAAACGAGCTTGGTAAGACGATTAAAAATGAAGAGCTCGTATTAAGAATGCTCACATTAATTGATATTTTAAATTCCGAAATCGTCGTCAAAACATCACTTGCAAAGAATAAAAAACTATTATCCCACATCGAAGAATTTTTGTTCAAAAAAGAATTATTAGAACAAGTTATTAAAGAAGCTGATGAGAATACGGCACAGTCATTATTTGCTTTGTTAACATCGACTATTACACTCGATAAATCTCAAAAATTAATGTATCTCGAAAAATTAAATGAGTCTTATCCACAGTTAAAAGTAGAAAAACCAAAAAACACGGTGATTAAGACTAGACATCCGTTCTTAGTTACAAAAAGCTCTTATGATAATAAGAGAAAAGAATTAGAAATGATTGTTAATATTGCTATTCCAGAAAATTCTCTTGCTATTGGAGAAGCAATGGAAAAAGGCGATCTCAGAGAAAATTCCGAGTATAAAGCTGCCTTAGAAAGACAAGATCAATTAAAAGCAACCCTAAGTAAATTAGAAAGTGATTTATCACAAGCTCAATTGATTGATCCTTCTAAGATTAAAACTAATCGTGTTGATGTAGGAACTAAAGTAACCTTAGAAGAAGAAAAAGACGGTGTTATTAGTTATCAAATTTTAGATCCGTGGTCTGTAAATTTTGATAAAGGAATTATTTCTTACCATTCTCCTTTAGGACATTCACTACTCGACAAAAAAGTAGGAGATAAAATACACTTTGAATTTAATGGTGAGGTTAAGCATTTCAAAGTCTTAGCAATAGAATTAGCCGAATTCTAATTTGGAAATAGTTTTTTAACAAAATATCTTGGTAATTTAATTTAATAAAACAGTATCCTTTATATGTTATATAAAGGATACTGTTCTTTTTATATCTTTTTTGTCTTACTTAAAGATAGCATTTTTCTGATGCAAATCTTTTTCGAGTCTATTCACTCGGTAATGCATAAGTAATCATAATGTAGGTATATAACCTTTTTAGTGAAGGTGCTTATATTCGGTTTTTGAATTGATATGATTTTTGAAGGTACTGGGTTAATTTAAAGGCATCTTCTTCATCAATCATTCGGTCGATTTTCTCAATTTCTCTCTTAATAAAAGACAGTGTACGTCTGATATTATCAGCATTATCGATGATACTTTCTGAAGAACATTGAGAACGAATACAAGCCGGATCTAAAAAAGAGCGAAGGAGTTTGTTGTAGAATCCAAAAAACAGTGTATCTGCCCAACTATCTTGTAAGAGAACATGTGTCAACACATGAGAAAGTAAAGAGACAGATTGAGAAGTTTCCGCTAAGATTTCATCAAAAAATTCTGCAGAAGTCGGAACAATTTTGGCATGAAAAATATTCCAAAAATTTCTTACCTCTTGAAGAACTTGAGTTGAGGTATCACTTACTACAGCAACGATTTTATCTTTAAAAAGATCACTTCTTACGGTAAAATCTTCAGGCATCTGATCTAAAAAAACAAAACAACTAACATATCGATGGGTATGGTTCAGCAAATCAAGAGTTTTCTCAAAATAGGGAGATTTAATAGGCTGAAAATCCATAATATAGGTTTCTTCACTTAGGAGATGTTTAATACTACTAAGAGTATCAAAAGTAGAGCTCGGATTCTGATTAATAATAACAAATTGGGTATTTTCGTAAATATTTACTTTATGCGGTGGTACAGGGGTAAGATAACCACATTTTTGTGTCTGCTGCATATCAGCATTTATAGGATCAGGACACAGAACAGCACATTGGGGAAATTTACTTTTTATTCCTTCTGCAAGAGAGGCGGTAAAATTATTCCATCCAATTATAACAACTTTTTCTAAGCTAATATCTGACATATTGATTCCCCATTTATTTAGTTAGTACTCACTTTTTTAATTATAATATAAATAGACAAAAAAATCAATTCCTTTTGAAGCTAGTATAACAAAACATTGCAAAAATTTTAAGAATGATTTATACTATAAAAAATATCTAATAGATTGAGAGTTTCTAATGAAAAATATTTCTATGATTGCTGGAATCGTGACTATTTTTATTTTGGTGGCATACCCTTCGATTAACAATTACAAATATAATGATCACAGTAAGAATTGGTTGAATCATGACTATGGAAAAAACTTATTATCGTCTACCGAAGAATATTCTATATTTATGACAGAGGGAGGAGATAATCAGGTATTTTCTTCGTTATATTTTACTTATGCGGAAAAATTAAGGCAGGATCTATTTCCTTATGATCAAAAAGGAAATATTTTTAAGCGGATTTATGGAGATCTCCGTTATGTAAGTGTAGAAATTTTAGAAGAACGTACTTATATTGTAGATCAAGGTTTATTTACTGGTCTTGAGCCTTTCTATACAGATATCCGTAGCCTTAAAAAACCATATCTAGTTCCTTATGCTTTAGGAGAACCGTCAACCTATCTCACTTGGCAACGTGCTAATCAACAAGATCTTGGTGATTTTTATTATAAAAATTATGGCTTGATGTATAAAGTTCAAGATATTCCTTATGCGATTATTGATTATATCGAAACAATTAAATCAGCCTATATAGATGATATTATCCCTTATTTGGAAGGAAAACTCAATCGAGAAGTTTCTCAAGAAGAATTAACAAATTGGATTAATCAGCTCGTTCAAGAAGGCTTAGTTTCTCAAAATAATAGAGAAATAATTTTTCTTCGATCTTATTCCAAACCTTTTAAAAAAGACCCTACGGAAAATTTTATCATTCGGTGGCAAGAAATTAACAACCTTCCTTATTATGATTATTTATCTAGAGAGATTGTTATTAGTTTTGCATACGAACAGCTTACCTTATTGGGTAATAAAATTCTCGAACTACAGAAAGCCTATGAGGTTGAAGATTCTCTTAGCACTCGAGAAGAGATTATGACAAGTATCCAAAAATATTGGACAACCATTCAAGAATATAGTGATACGATTATTTCTATCGGTCATGATTCCTCGGCAACACTACATAATTTAGGGATTTTTTATCTAACAGCTGCTGAGAAATATTCTTTTGTAACAGAAGATTTTATCCCTAAGGCGTTAGAGCTTTGGGAATTATCACTAGCCAGTTCTCCGTATTCTTGGACAACGTATAATGTATTATTATGGGGCTATACCCGCCAATCTTTTGTTGATCCTCAGCAATCAGAACTTTACTTACAACTTTTTGATGAGACAAAGAATAAGATGATTCAGCATCTATCTCATTGGAAATCCATGAAAAAAGATATCGAAAAATCAAGACCTTATCAGCAATCAGCCCAATTATTCCAAATTCGGGAACAGTTTAGTCGTCTTACTGAAGGATTGACGGAAGAAGCTAACATGATTGGTCAAATGCTTGAAGGTAGCCTAGAATTAAACGTTTCTATGGTAACAGGATATTTTTCTAAAATGGCCAATCAATTGAGTTTTATTGCAGGTACTCCGGTAGCAGATAGATTATTTTCCTTATGGCTACAAGCTTGGAAACGATTCCAATCCAATAAAGATTTCTTTACTTGGCATCTAGGGATTTTTAGTGAGTTAGTCAGCTATGGATCGTTGATTGATCCAATGTTGATTCAAGCAAGTTTAGCAGATGCTCGTAATTATCTACCTTCAGAGCGTGAGATGACAGAACAACAGTTATCATTATTTATTAATGTATTAAGAATCGCAATAGATGCGGGAACTCAAGCTGATTTTATTTACTATAAAAATCTCTTGTTACAGAGGGCTAAAAGTGTCGTACCTCCAGATCAGTATGAGGGTTTTAAAAATCAAATTGATCAATTAGGTTCTCGTTATGAGTTCTCCTAACTCTACTCCTGTCTTTGATTCTTCCGCTTTATCTCGGATGAATAAGACTATTTTTTATCTTTATTGTATTTTTGTAGTGATTGGATTAATTTTTATGTATAGTGTATCCCGTTATTCGGGAAGAGCTCTGAATTTTACGGATAATGCTATTTTCATCAAACAATTTTTCTTTGCCCTTATATCAGCATTCTCGATGTTGATATTTGCTCAGTTAGACTATCGACTTACTAGGGTTGTGATTAAACCTTTATTTTTTCTTTCTTTATTTCTATTAATTTTAGTGTTTATTCCGGGAATTGGCTTGCAGATAGGTTTAGCAAGACGATGGATTAATCTCCATTTTTTATCTTTTAACCCCTCAGAATTTGCAAAAATTACCTTAATTATTTATTTAGCACATATTTTTGTAAAAAAACATGAAAATATCGCCAATTTTGTTTCCGGATTACTTCCTCCCTTAATTTTAGTAGCTTTAGTGTTTGGAATTATCTTACTGCAATCCGGATTTTCTATTGGTGCAATTATTGTAATTGTGATGTTTACGATGATCTTTGCCGGAGGTGCTTCACTACGTCATATTTTTAGTATTATTCTCTTAACAATTCCTATCTTAATTTTAGCAATATGGAACGTCACCTACCGTAAGGATCGAATTTTAGCCTATTTAGATCCTTGGCGGGATCCGAGTGGGATTGGTTATCAGTCTATAGAATCACTAAGAGCGTTAGCCCATGGGGGATTTTTTGGTGTAGGATTAGGAAATAGTATTCAAAAAATTTCTCGCTTACCTGCGGCTCATACGGATTTTATTTTTGCAATTATTATCGAAGAGGTAGGACTGTGGGGAGGGCTTATTCTTATGGGTTTATTTATGTGGTTTTTTCGAGAAGGATTAAGAGTTGCATTTCGTATTGAAGATCCTTATGGGCGTTTATTATCTTTTGGAATCACCACCTTAATTATTACCCATGCTTTGTTGAATATGATGATTAATATGGGGCTTCTACCACCAACAGGGGTATCACTTCCTTTTATTAGTTATGGAGGATCATCTTTTGTTATGCTTTCCATAGCAATAGGGATTTTATTGAATATTAGTTCACATATTTCACAAAAACGTTAAAGTTTTGAAGAAAAAAAGCCATAATTATAATAGAAGAAAATAAAATTTATTTATTGAGTTAATTTAAAAAATATGTTATATTATAATATAATACGCTCTTTGGAGAATAGTTATGAAAGTTATAAATACTCCTGCAACTGTTCCATATATTGCTAATAGTTTCAAATCCCAAAAACTGACGATCAAAGATGATACTCTTTCTCAAGTGTCTTCTGATACTGTTGTAAAAAAAGATACCCCTGTTAATAAAATTAACATCATGCAGAAAGAAAATATTCAATCACAACAGATGTTTGGAGCATTAACCCAATTATCGGAAGCCTTGGAATTATTTCGTCAGCAACCAAATGCGTATGAACAGAATATTAAAGAAATTTTAACAGAAGTTCAAAAAAACTCTCCACAATTAAGTAAACATATCCAGAATTCTTTAAATAATCCAGATCAGATGATCTCAGATGTGAATAATATGCGTCAAAAATTATCACAGAAAATCGCTTCCGATAAAAAAGAGATTGCCTCTTATTTGGTAGCTGAGCAGAATAGAGATGCAGCACAGAAAAAAACAATAGGTTTACAGAATATTTCTAATATTTCCAAACAAATGACATCAACAACCGCTAATGAATTATACACAGCCCGTTTAGAGCAAGTCGCCAAACTACTTTTCTAAAAACTACTCACAAGAGGTTGTTATAGTGAATGTGATCAAAAATCCTTTATCATCTTCTGTCTGTTTTGTCGCTGAACTAGGGATCAATCATGATGGTGATCTCAAGATCATAAAAAAAATGATTGACCAAGCACTAGAAGCAAAAGCAGATGCAATTAAATTTCAATTATATAATATAGATCGCTTTTATAATCGTTTATTATCTCCGGAATCTTATAATCTTTTTCAATCATTTTATATTTCTTATGAAGATTTTCTTCATTTAAAAAACTATGCGGAATCTCGTGGAATTATTGCGTTTGCTGCACCTTTCGATACCGAAACCCTGTATACTTTGGTACAGGATTCTATCTTCCCTATTAAAATTGCCAGCGGTGACGCACTAACAGAACCATGGCTGGATTATTTATTACAAAAAGACGTACCTTTTATTGTTTCTACAGGTTCTTTAGAACAATTAGAAATTCAACAACTTGCCAAAAAATTATTAGGGTCTTTATCGGCAATGCTCTATTGTGTATCTGAATATCCTGCTCCTGCAGAAGGTTTTGACCTTACTTATCTCAAGGTAATCCAATCCTATCTACCAAATCAGGCTATTGGATTTTCAGACCATTCACAAGGAATAGCATTATCTTTGGCGGCTATTGCTTATAGGGCAAAAATTATAGAACGGCATTTTACCTTATTTCCTGAACGAACAGATTTGGATCATCCTCTTTCTTTATCTCCGGAAGAATTTTATCAAATGGTGACTGACGGTCGTATGATTGAAAAGGCATTAGGAACAGGTGTTCGTGTGACAACACCGACCGAACAAAAAATTAGAACTCTTGCAGGACGAGATGCTTATGCATCTAAGGATATTCCTGCTAATACTCCATTAACAGAAGATTTCATCATTCTTCAGCGTCCGGGTCAAGGGATTAGTAGTATTGAATTTCAAAGCTTATTAGGTAAGGTTTCCCACCAATCTATTGCTCAAGGGACTTTATTACGGTCTGTTTTTCTCTAAAAATTATTCAACGATATTTATAGAGGTGATTCTCTCTTTTTAGATTGTAATTTTTAGTACCCAAACAGATTGTACCAACTCTAATAAATTAATAAAAATAATTGAGAAAGCTTTTCTTTATACAGAATTTTTAGGATAGATTGAATATGATAGATGTAGAACATTTTTCTATAATTTTTGATATTTTATTAACTAGTATTGTTATTTACGCTTTGTATTACTTTTTTCGAGGGACACGAACTGCTTCTATCGTTAAAGGAATCTTATTTCTCATTACCTTTTACATAGGAGCACTGTTTTTACAATTACATACGCTTATTTGGCTCTTTACCAAGTTCTTTAATGAATTCCCCATTATTATGGTTATTATTTTCCATCAGGAGATTCGACAATTTTTTTCCAATCTCGGACAAAAATCCTATCGCTCAAATACTTCTCATAATTTTTCGTATCTATTATCAAAATCATTGGTGAAACTTTCAGAGCAAAATATTGGAGCGTTGATTATTGTAGAACGGACGATGAAACTCAATGATTTCCTGCAAACAGGAATCGTATTGGATGCTCGTTTTAGTACAGAGTTGATTTTATCGATTTTTTATAAAAGCACCGTATTGCACGATGGTGCAGTAATTATTAGGAATGAAAAGATATTAGCAGCGAATGTACTATTACCTGTTGTCTTCCATTCTTCTGCGACAGGGACAAGACATGGAACGGCAATTTCTATTTCTGAAGAAAGAGATTGTATTATTTTTGTTGTTTCTGAAGAAACAGGTACTGTATCTTATGCTAGAGGTGGCATTTTAACTCCTATTCCAACGATTGTTTTAGAGGATGTGGTCGATGAAATTGTTTCTTAGTCGATATAAAGAGTGGATTTTTATGGATCCTCTCGGTAAAGTTATGGCAATAATATTAGCGATCTTTCTTTGGTATTATGTAAATATCGTTTCTATAGAAAAAGTTTATATTAGTCTGCCGATTTCGCTGGTTAATACTCCACAAGATAAGGTCGTAATCCCTCCACAAAATATGGCAGTTCGAGTAGAAATTTCTACTCATGAAGATGTATCACGTCGTATTCAAGATTTGATTGCAGAAATTGATTTATCTGAGTATAAGATTGGTCAACGTTCTTATCCTATTAGCTTAATCAATCTTCCTAAAGATATTAAAGCAAAAATTTCTCCCGAACAAAAACAGATTGAGATTTTTCCACTTATTACCAATACAGTTCCCATTAATATAAAAGTAGATCCCCATATCTTATTAACTAATATTAATTATTTCCCTAAAAAAGCATTAATCGTCGGATCATCAGCACAGATTGAAAAAATTAAGACATTAAATACCGGAAATTTAAAATATAATATTCCCATGCAGAGCAGTAGTCTTGAAACAAATGTTAGCATATTAATCCCTAACGGTATTACCCTATTAGAGCCTCAAACGGTGGATATATTCTTACAATTTAATCAAGATATTTATACTAATAACGTAATCCTCCCCTTAGAATATCATGATTTAAGTAGTAATTTTATAATCAATGCTCCTACATCAATCGAACTGGATATCATTACTACAGTAAGTAATATTGAGCAGTTATTATTGGTAAGTGAACTAAGTATTAATTTACTTAATATTACCAATATAGGATTTTATGAGTTACCTTTAGAAATTAAAAAACCTTCTAATATGTTATTTATTGATCCCCCATCCCAAGTTTTGATTGAATTAAAACAAAATGATAATCTAAATAGTGTTAGGGAACTTTCTAATACTGTAAATACAAATATCGTATCGAGGAATTATGATTGATGCTATTGTTCTTACAGCAGGAGGATTGGATTCACTTTTGACTATTAAATTAATGAAGCAAACAGATCTTAGCTTCAAGGTGGTTCATTTTGATATTGGTTTAACCTATGATAAACCGATTCATGCAGGGCAGAGGATTTCTAAATATTTTGGATTGGAAGACTTGATCCGTAACGGTATGGAGATTGATAAAATAGATATTGCTAAGGAATTTTACAGCCATATTCTGAATATCAAAGATTTCTCTCAATACAATGCTTGTGTTGAACATCGTATTTTTATTTTTCAAAAAGCAAAAGAATATATGGAATCCAAAGGAGCTCGATTTATTGTTTCCGGAGATGTTTTGGATCAACGCCCAGTAATCCAAGGACAAGATTCCATGTCGTACATAGATCAACGAGCTAATGTAGAAGGAATAGTATTTCGACCTTTGTCTGCAAAACTACTTCCCCTTAGTCTTTTACTGATAGATTTTCCTTCATTGACTCAAATCTCTTATGATTTTACTGGATTTAGTAAACAACGAAAATTATTGGCAGATCGCTTACAGATTATCTATACAGAAAAAGAAGATACCACTATAGATCGAGAACTTGATATGGGACGAAAAGCCTTTGAGATTTTTGAAAAACAGAAAGAACTTAATATATCTCATTTAAATAGAGTAGGACAACATTTTAAACTAGGATCTCATGCTCGTTGCGTTGTTGGAAGAACACCTTTTGAAAGCAACTATTTAAAAAATTTCTATGATAGGCTTCCCAAAAAAGATTTCTCTTTTTCCGTTATGAATCCTCGATTCTTATTTGGTTTTGTTTACGGATCTCGGTTTCCTGAAGAACATGAAACAATAGCCTTACAGATTTTTCTGTCTACAATGTCTTGTCCTAATAAGATACAATTGTATGATTCTGAAAATCTTCTACTGGGAAGCAAGCAAGTAGAACCATTACCGGAAGATACCCTAAAGCGTTATATTTTGTATTCTAATGATATTTTTTGTCCTGTTTTGGATATTAAGCTAGAATAATATCCGTTAAGATATTGACTTATTTCATAAAAAATATTATGATAAATAAAAAGTTATAAATTAAAAAATATTTTGATCAGATTTGGAGTTTTTATGATTATTTTCTTACTAACGCTTTTTGTGATTTCTATAGTATTATTAATTCCCGCTATTTTAATTCAGACAAACGGTGCTGATAATGGGGTTATGTCTTCACAAGCGATTGCCGGTGCATTTGGAGCTCGATCTAACGAGATTCTAGTTAAGTTTACCGCTTATTGTGTAACAATATTTATTAGCTCCGCTTTATTATTATCTATTAATTTTATTAGAGCCAGTAATATAGACTATACGACAGAAGATACACAAACCGTTCAAGAAACGATACCTGTCGACGATAATGTGGGACTTCCACTTGCTGAGTAGAATATAAAATCAAACAAAAAGGTATACTTAAAATACCTTTTTTATTTTGAGAGTTTTCAATCATGCAACAGGTTGCAATTATTTTAGCAGCTGGGAGTGGTTCTCGTTATTTGAGTGATATCCCCAAGCAGTTTATTAAAATTTATGATCGAATGGTTATTGAATATACAGTAAAACAGTTTTTACCCCATGTAGATCAAATTATTTTGGTTATTTCCAAAGAGTATACAATTCCAATCAAAGAACATTTTATTGCTTATCCCAATATTCGGTTTTGTGAGGGTGGGACATGTCGTCAAGAGAGCGTATACAATGCCTTGTATACGCTTAAAGAGAATCCCCCTCGATTAGTTGCTATTCATGATGGGGTGCGGATGTTAGTATCGGAACGGATGATTCATGATTCTTTTCAAACAGCAAGTACTCATGGTTCTGCAATTCCTGTAATTCCGATTACAGATAGCTTATGGTCTTATAAAGGAAAACTTTCTCACTTGTGTAACAGGGACAATTATAGATGTTCTCAAACACCACAGACTTTTGATTATCAAAAAATTTTACAGGCACATCAGCAATCCGCCTCTCATTTAGCAAAATTTAGTGATTGTGCCGGTGTTTATATCCATCATTTTGAACATGTTGCTATTTATCAGGGAGATAAAGGAAATATTAAATTAACCAGTTTGGAAGATAGAGATTTTGTAGAATATCAATTAATAAAAAAAACAAATCAAGAAGGGAAAACCTAATCAACATTATAAGAGGTATACAATGGTAACGAAAAAAAAGATTTTATTTGCCAGTAGTGAAGTAGTTCCTTTTGCAAAGGTCGGAGGTTTAGGTGATGTCGTTAGTGCTTTGAGTAAAGCGTTAATCCAAAAAAAACAGGATGTTTGTATTATTATTCCTAAATATCGTTCGGTTTCGGAATATTTGAGAGACAACCATATCAAAATAGAAAATAGTTATAAAGTTGCCTTGAGTTTTAACGATGTAGAGTATCCTTTTACTATTGAAGAAGTCACTTATCAAGAAAATCGATTTATGTTTATTGATATGCCAGAATTTTTTGATCGGGATAACCCTTATATTGATATTGTTACCGGTAAGGATTATAATGATAATCTCCATCGTTATGTTATTTTTAATAGGGCTGTTTTAGAAACTTGTAAATTTGTTTCTTGGATTCCTGATATTATTCATTGTCATGATTGGCAGATGGGTTTGATTCCCCTTTTTAAAAAAGCATTACCGGAATATAATTCCGTCTTCTACCACACAAAAACAGTCTTTACGATTCATAATCTCGCCTATCAAGGGGTCTTTCCGATCGATCAATACGAAACTTTAGGTATTGATTGGAAATATTTTCATGTTAATGGTTTGGAATACTATCGGCATATTAATTTATTAAAAGGTGGAATCGTGTTTTCGGATGCTGTTAATACTGTGAGCGAAAACTACGCCGTTGAAATCCAAACAGAAGGTGGAGGAGTCGGCTTAGAAGGAGTGATTCAAGAAAAAAATATCTATGGAAATTTTTGCGGTATTATGAACGGAGTCGATTATACAGAATGGGATCCTTCTATTGATGAATTCTTACAGAAGAAATATGCTCTTAATTATAATTATACAAGTTTAGATAAAAAGAAACAAATCAAAGATCAATTCGCTAAAGAAAATCATTTACAGCTTAGGGATGATACCCCCTTGATTGGGATTATTACCCGTTTATACGATCAAAAAGGCTTGGATATCTTTACCGAATGTGCCATAGAATTATTAGAAAACAATATTGCCTTTACGATTTTAGGAACGGGGAAAAAAGAATACGAAGATATTTTGCTTTCTTTAGCTCAACAATATCCGAAACTGATGAATGTGATGATCGGTTTTAATATCGAGCGATCCCATGAGATTGAAGCGGCTTGTGATATGTTTTTGATGCCTTCCAAATTTGAACCTTCGGGCTTGAATCAATTATACAGTTTACGTTATGGTACCGTACCGATCGTACGGAATACGGGAGGCTTGGCTGATACGGTCTCTAATAATGTTACAGGATTTGTATTTGATGATTATCATCCTGATGCCTTACGCGATGTGATTTTCAAAGCGGTCGAGATGTGGCGTTATGATAAGCCTGCTTGGGCTAAGATTGTGAAAGCGGGGATGAAAAAAGATTGGTCTTGGAAACGTTCTGCCAAACAATATCTCGATTTATATCAAGATATTCTAA
>JBOFNI010000210.1:0-1174 GCA_051658845.1 Brevinema sp.
TTGCAGCCCTGTTATCACCCCTAAATGATACTAATCCCCATGGCGAAATCAGATCTAAGAGAGATGCCGCCCGAAAAATAACACAACTGATTTCAGACATAGGTGTCAATGTAACGTACAATAAATATCTGAAACCAGGAAAGACTGTGACCCTTGAAGAATGGGGCCCTGACCCTAACATCTATGTCGACTGGCGAGGTATCCCTGTAGGCATCCCCGAGGGGCAACGCGCCCAACAACATGCGTCTTCAGGTGCCTGGACATTTTTTATTCCGCATGTACAAATTGTGCGTAACCTCCGCTGGATTAATTATGTTTGGTACAATCAGCAACGTTTTATTAATCATACTATTGCAGCATTGGGCCTTCTTTCTGAACAATTACATGCTACTACAATGATGACAGTCCAAAACCGGTTTGCTTTAGATGTTATGTTGGGCCAGGAGCAGGGTGTTTGTCAGATGATTGGTCAAGACTGCTGTACGGTGGTTCCCTTGAACACAGGTCCAGTTGGTCCGATCACTCAGCTCCTTGAACGAATGGTGGCCCGTCGTGATGAGATGGTACGTAACAATGCGGCCCCTGAACCGCGGTGGTACAACTGGTTGTTCTCTGCTAGCTGGACAGCTGGACTTCTTAGGATTGTTACTACAGTTTTGGCTGTGTTGCTTATTGTCCTGGTAACTTGTAGTTGTGGCATCCCTCTGCTGCGCTCCTTGGTCACTAAAACTGCGCAGCTGGCGTTTGGCCAGTACATGGTAATGCACTCCACGGACACCGACCTGGTTGATCTCTACGACGAAATGAATGATACACTGATCATGGAGACGGAGTGCGACGACACACGTGGGGCACCTCCTCCATATTAGTGTCCTTCCTTTACCTCTAACTCTTCTAAAAAACTATGCCATTTACTATGCTTTTTTAATCAAAGGCTATATAATCCTATATGAACGCCTATGTTGTGATTTTATTTGATTGGTCTATACATTTCATTTCTTTTCTGTAGATGTTCTTTTGTGTGGTGCTATTTGTATTTGTCTATTGTGTGTTCTAAGTGTTCTGTGCAGGTATCATGTCAACGGTTCGACGACACCGAAAGAGGCGAGTCGTTCCTTATGTGTGTGGTAGAACTACTAAGGGTCCCGAGGGCTGGCTTTATACGTTGATCAAG
>JBOFNI010000211.1:0-25557 GCA_051658845.1 Brevinema sp.
ACTCTACTGAAAATTGAAAGGTATGGTGTAAAGGAAGTACACTCAACATAATATCTTGCTCCTCAAGACGTGCTGCCTGCCACAGATTGTTTACTTGTTGCATAAAGTTACTATTACTGAGCATAACTGCTTTAGGAGATCCTGTTGTACCAGAAGTATAAATTAGGGATGCTAAATCGGAACGTTTTAATTCTTGTTTTTGGAAAGGAGTATGAGATCGGTGTCTAAAAATTGTTTGAAAGGTTGTAATATTAGCCACATGATCAATCGACGGATGACTGTCAAAAATAATCCACTCCTTAATGAGAGACATAATTTCGGTATGATTTTTTAGTTTATCATAAACCCCTAAAGACACTCCCATAATTTCGACTCCGGAGCTTTTAATAAGGTTGTGTAATTCTTCCGGAGAGAGCATTGCATCAAAAGGAACGGCTACAATTCCATTATAAACAATACCAAAATACATCATCATCCATTCCGGACGATTTTCAGACATAATCGCCATTTTATCGCCCTTGATCAAGCTTTTTTCCTGTTGCAGATAACAAGCAATAGAACGAATATTCTCATATAAACTTTTATAATTTGTGGATACATAACGCTCTCCATCAAACATACGGCTGTATGTACTATTGTTACGATATTCAAAAGAATCCACCAAATGTTGAAAATGCAAATACATAGCTATCTCCTTAACTTCAGTTAGTCTTATTTATTATACGATATTTTTACTAAAATCTCAATAGCATATTCATTTAAGCCTAAAAAACCCTGCTTATACCCTTGACACCACATCGTAAATTTATTCTTTAGGGCTAAAAATTACTTTTTTAGAAGGGTCTTTATTAATCTCATTAGAATATAAAAAAGGACCATACTGTATTAATGAAGGTGATTCTAAAATATAAAGATACCATTCTATGGGGGGGAACTCGATACTTGATACATAAACACCACAGACAGAAGTTGTGGAAAACACATACTGGTATGTGGTATTATCGGAGTAGTAAATCTTCGTTCCCTGATCGTCAAAAGAAAGTCCTTGAGGAGACCAAAAAGTATTCTTGACAGCGGTAAGCCAAGCTTTTTCAACATTGTTAAAAGATTCTTTTGTAGAAGAACATGAGACTAATAAAATAGTCATGATCAGTAAATTTTTCATTAAATCCCCCAAATGGTTTTTATATAAAGATACTAAACAATTTTATATATATCTACTATAATAAAAATATTATCTAATAATAGAAAGTTAATAATTGACAATATGCTTATTCTTTAGTACAATATATTCATTATATGAATTGAGGTTTCTATGCCGAATTATAAAGCACTCACCAAAAGAATTATGCCTCTTGTTCTTGGAATCGGCATCCCAGCCAGTTTACGATCTTTATCCCAGTATATCCAACAAATTATCGATACCATGTATATCGGACAATACGATAGTGAAAGCCTTTTGGCAATTTCTTCCGTGATTATCCCTTTTTGGATGTTTGAATCCATTTGGGTAGGGATCACTGCATCCACAACAGTCATGATTGCCCAACGAATTGGTGCTAAACAAAATCTATCTGCCACAAAAACAGCTCAAATGACTTTTATGTTAGGAGCAATTCTTTCACTCTGTTATTTTATTTTTTGGCAGAATATGAGTGGGCAAGTTGCAAAATTTATGAATCTTAGTGGTACACCCGCTAATTATGCTACCAGCTATATCAAAACAGTATCTTTTTTATATTTGTTTCGTTTTGTTGGGATTGGAGCTCCAGGTTCTATTCTGGAAGCCTTAGGAAATACGAGAATTGTAATGTGGGCTACTCTTGCCCAAAGTATTACAAATATTCTTCTTGATCCTTTATTAATTTGGGGATGGGGATTTATTCCAGAGCTGGGGATTCAAGGAGCCGCTATTGCCACTGTTGTTGCAGAGACTGTTGCATTTATTATTTTGAGTACCTATTTTTGGAAAAATAATTACCTAAACTTAAAAAACACCTCTCTCCTTCCTTTACAATTTAACGGATTTGAGCGTTTTAAACTGGGAATGCCGATTACCGTTGAGGTGATGATTTGGAGTTTATCAACCTCTGCTATTATTGCAATGATGAATTTTGCTTATCCCCTAGGAGGGGCGATTTTTAATGTAGGATTTTTATTAAGTGATATGTGTTACCGTCTTCTTTACGGATTCGATATTGCCAATATGTCCCTCATGGGACGCTCTTTTGGGGCAAAGCGTCGTGATCGTATGGTTGCAACGTTAAGAGCAATTACCAAAACCAAATGGATTACAGGGATAGTAATTTTGATTATGGTATATACGTTCCGTTATGCTATTATTCGGATGTTTTCTAATGATGATATTATTATTCAGACGACTTTAGACAACTTCACATGGATTTTAGCTATTGCTTTGGTTTCGTTATCGGTCGGCATTAACATGAGTACTTTAAACAGTATGGGATATGCCCGATACTGCCTATATGTTAGTTTATTTGCCATCCCTCTTCGGGTATTATTATCTTATTGGGTCTTATACCATACAGATATCGGTGTTGCAGGAGTTTGGGCAGCAACTATCGTAGAAGAAGGGTTACGAATCTATCTCACATATATCATTAGAAACCGTATGCTGGAAAAATATTGGAGTAAGTGGAAAGAAGTTCATTAATTTGTACATAGGGAATTGATTAGTGATCTAGTCATTAAAAGTTTTTTTATCAACAGAGAATTATTCCATTATCCTACTAAATTAATATCCTATTAGTTACTTGGGAGACCTATATGAGATGGTTTATCATATGTCTTTTATTTTCATCCTGTACACAAGGATCTGATCGGATTCTGAAGGTTGGGGTAAATAGTGATATACTTACTCTTGATCCTCATGCTACCGCAGACCCCGGCTCTTCTCGGATTGTTGCCCAAGTTTATAATCGCTTAATCGAAAAAGACATCGATGGTCATTTTCAACCTTCTTTGGCCACCTCTTGGAAATATATTAATCCGACTACTCTTGAAATCAAGATTCGAGATGGAGTACAATTCCACAATGGAGCAATCCTCGATGCTGATGATGTAGTATTTTCGATCGATAGGATCAAATCCACTCCGGGACTTCTTTATGATTTAGCAAGAGAAATTTTATCTGTCCGCTCTTTCCAATCCAATATTGTTCATATAACTACCACACCATCTCCTAGTTTTGTCCTACATGCCCTTGCCCATAATCATGCAGCCATTCTCCACAAAGAAACAACAAAATCTTCAGATATTTCGATAACAGCAATCGGTACTGGTGGATTTACGATTAAAAAACAGATTTTGGGAGACAGTATTTTATTAGAGCGTTTTGACCATTATTTTGATGGTATTCCTCCTACCAAATATATTCTTATCCGAACAATCCCTGAAGAGTTGGCACGTCAAGCCGGTTTAGAAACAGGAGAATTAGATATTGCATACACCGGTAGGATTACAGAGAGAGATTTTGAAACCAATAAAAATCTTCAAAATTTTGAGCCGGTAAAATTTGAATCGGCACGATTAGAATATCTGGCAATGAATTTTAAAAATGCAATTTTTACCAATCTCACTCTCAGACAAGCAATTTTTTCTGCGATTGATCGTACCAATATTGTCAAAATCACCTTAGAAGGCTATGGAATCCCTACAACAGCAATTGTTCCTCCGAGAGTTTACAAAACTAAAGGAATTCCTGATACGATACCCCGTATCACCTTCTCCAATTTAGATCCATTAATCTTCGGAGTTCGTTCGGAACATCAAAAAGAAGCGGAAATCATTCAAGCGAATCTCAAAGAAATTGGTATTAATACAAAGATTCGGATCTACGAACAAGGGGCTTTTCTTGAAGAATTAAATCGTGGTAGTTTTGACATCTTTATCCATCGCAAAATTGTTGCAACCCAACACCCTGACGAATATTTTCGCCATCTCTTCCATTCTCAGTCGCCTCCGAGTGTTGGTAACGCTTCTTTTTATCAAAATCCTGTGGTGGATACTCTTTTAGATGAAGCTCTTCAAGATCATAAGGTCTACCAACAAATTATCGATATTTTGCAAGCGGAATATGCCTTGATTCCTATTTACGTCCCTATTTATACCTATACGAAGCATAAAAATATTACCGGTTTTTATTTGGATCCGATTTTTTCTTTAAGATTGGAAAAAACGGAATTTATCGAATAATCGCTCATGGATAGAATATATAAAAAAGCCCAAGACAGATCCCCATACAATCCATATTTATGAATAATTGAAAAATCATCAATATCCACCTGTCTTGGGTTATTATATATTATTACTTTTATTCTAAATAATACTTTTAGAGTTGATTCCAGTATACAAAATCATTCCCTATACTATTTCTTCTGAGGTAGGATTGCCTATCCTTGTTTTTTTAATAGCAAATGCAAGAATAAACATCGATAATACAACAAGCCAATTAAAAATAATATAAGGAATATACTCCCAATAAGATACTCCCAAGGTTGTAGACATAAATACCGTAGCTATTGTCCAAGGAATCATTGGCTCCATAACCGTGACTGATACTTCTAAAGTTCTCGATAAGATAGATCCACACATATTAAATTTTTTATACGAATCTACAAGTAGTGGTCCTATCACTAAAAATACAAACACCCCACTAATACCACACATCGCCATCAACAATCCCAATACATAAGATAAAATTACTAAGCTTACTGGACTTTTAATAGCACTTAATAAGCTATTCACATATATTTGAATCGCTCCTAATTTTTCTAAGATGGCAGCATAAGAAACTGCAAGGAATAGAAAGAGGATAACCCCAAACATACTAAAAATCCCTCCCCTATTAAGAATTTTCAAAAGCCCAAGATCCTCTAAATGAGTAATATTAGGATTCATCGTATTATCAAATCCAGAAATTAAAGATAATACACCATCTTGAAAAGAAAAACCTTGAACAAAAACTCCTATAAAGATTGCAATAAAAGAGCTAAAAATCATCAGTGGAACAGCTGGATATTGCTTAAATGCTCCTATAAATAAAAATACGGCCGGTAACAATAATAATACATTAAATCGATACGCTTGTTTTAAAAGAAGAATCGTACTATCCAATTCGTCCCTATTAAGAGTATTACCACTAAAATTACTCCCTAACCAAATATATAAAATAATAGTTATCATATATGCAGGAACAGTAGTATATAGCATTGTTTGAATATGTCTATAAACAGATACTTTAGATCCGATTGCTGCCATTACTGTACTTTCAGAAACAGGAGAAATTTTATCACCAAAAATTGCACCAGAAATTGACGCTCCGGCAACCAAAGCTACATTAGCATCCATAGCTACTGCAACCCCTGTAAATGCAACTCCAACAGTAGCTACAGAACCCCAAGAAGTCCCTGTAAATGTTGAAACAAGTGATGCCGTCAAAAAAGCAAATACGGCAATAAATTTAGGGTGAAGCCATTCCAATCCATAGTTCATTAAAAGAGGCACCGTTCCTGAGTATATCCATGTTCCAGCAATAGTCCCAATAGCAATAAGAATTAAAATAGCAGGAGAAACTTCTCGATATTTTTCGCTCATAGCTGATTCCAACTCTCTCCATGTAATTCCCTTACTCCGAGCAATTAACCCTGAAACTACTGTTAATATTAGAAATAAAAATTCTAAGCGAATATTGAGTACTAAACTTCCCCCAATAATTAAAAAGAACATAAAAAATAAAAATAAAAATGCCTCACTTTTTGATATTAAGATTGTTTTTTGATCCATATTAAACTCCTATTTTTCTCAAATTATTTTATTTTATACCAACTATATTATAAATATATATAACCTACAATCACTTTTTAAATATTATTAATTTTTATTATATATACATTACTAGAACCAATTTATTTAAGATAGATTTAATAGAAATAGATTGTTCAAACTCTTTTTTAAAATTACTTAACCATGAAGAAACAATCTATCACATACCTCTTTCTATTTTAAATAAAATACTTCTTGCAAATCGACACTAATCGGAGAATGATCTAAATTACTCGGCATAATATCTTTCATAAACCCCCACCATCGCTGACACACTTCTGTTTGGGCTATATTAGCCCAATGTTCTTCTGATTCTATACACACATATCCAAATAATTGATTAGTTTCTTTATGTAAAAATATAGAGTACTCATGCACACCATGACTTTTTAAAACTTCTCGTAATTCCGGCCACAGTTCATCATGTCTTTTTTGATATACTTCCTCTGATCCCTTATTCACAGACATCACAAACGCTTTTCGTATCATAATCCCTCCTATAATAAAAACTCTTCATTAATAGATATCTTAAAAGCATTAGCTAATGCTTTTAAATTATGGGATCCTATATTTTGTTTCCCATCACCAAGCTTCATAATCTCTTTATGCACATAAGCAGATTTCTCTATTGTTTCAATAAGTCCAAATGTTTCTTCTAGATCTTTCCCCGCAACAATAATACCATGATGACTCCAAACAACAGCCCGAAAAGATCTCATTTTTTCAGCTGTTGCTTCTCCAATACTAATAGAACCACATACCATCCAAGGAAGAATACCCACTCCTTCAGGGAAAACAACAACAGATTCCGTACAAGCATTCCAAAGGGCATAGCTCCAAACTTTTTCATCATAAGGAAGCACAGCAGAGAGTATCAATACAGAAGTAGGATGACAATGTAGAATAATGTGATCACCTTTATCTTTTCGAACATGATGCCCTAATAAATGTGTTGGTAACTCACTTGTTGGTTTACCTCCTTCGAATCCGGCTAAAATTTGATAGGAAGATCCGTTTTCATTAATTTTAATAATACCTAAGACTGCTTGAGGTTTTGCTTTCGCTTGTCTAAAATACTGTCCTGTACCCGATATAAGAAAGTATTCCCCAGCTAAATTTTTTAAAGACAATCCAAGCTCTATAAATTCCGACTGGAAATTTAAATCCGATATCGTTTGAACTTCTTCTTTTGCTAATCGAATAGAAATATTCCCACTATTACGCTCATCCCAACCGTTTTTCCATAAATCTCTTAATGTTCTAATTGTATCTTGTACAATATATAAATCCATCCAGGTCATTGAATACTCCTATTTATCTCGTTTTGATAAGATATTTTGCTCATATTGTTCTATATCTTTAATCCATTCTATATTGCCGGATACTCCCTGTTGTGTACAGTAATGTTCCCAAACAATAGAAAAGGGAAATGTTTTAAGCTCTTCAAGATAAGCTAATTTTTGTGTATAATTTTGCTCCAATTCCATTTTTTTAAGAAGATCAGTCGGCTCTAAAAGAGAATACAAAATCGCCTTTTGTACATTTCTTAGCCCGATAATCCACGCTGAAACTCTATTAATAGAAGCATCAAAATAATCTAATCCCAAAGAAATTTTTGACCATAGATTTGTACGTGATAGTTGTGACATAGTATCTTTCAGTTCGTCATTAAATAAGACCACATGATCGCTATCCCAACGAACAGGACGACTAACATGCAACAATATATGAGGTATAAAGGGAGAAATTGCTGTTAATTTGTCAGTAATCGTCTCTGTCGGATGAAAGTGCCCGGCATCAAGACAAAGAGCAATTTGTTTTTTTACAGCATACCCCATATAAAATTCATGGGATCCTACTGTATAGCTCTCACTTCCAATACCAAATAATTTACTTTCCACACAATCATAATGATTAGGGCTATGCAGGTTTTCTTTCAAAATCTCATCTAAAGATTGCTGTAAATAGTTTCTATAGATATATCGATCATAGGGAGTGTCTTTCATTCCATCTGGAATCCAAATATTTGTTACCGTTAAACTATTAAATTCTTGAGCAAAATATACTCCTATTCGTCTAGAAGCTTTACAATGTTCAATCCAATACTTTCTAATTTCATTATTAGGATGAGATAGAGTAAATCCCTCATCACTTAAGGGATGAGAAAAAAGAGTAGGATTAAAATCCAAACCTTGAAGATCATAGCGTTTTCCCCATTCTACCCAAGATTCAAAATGGCAAGGCTGTATGTCCTTTCGATCAATTATTTTGTCACTATCTAAATAAATAGCATGAAGATTTAATCGCTTTGTACCGGGAACATGTTTTAACACCATTTCAAGATCATCTCGTAATTCATTAATATTTCTTGCTTTTCCGGGATAGCTTCCTGTGACTTGTATTCCTCCGCTTAATACACGATTGCGATCTTCAAAACCTGTAACATCATCTCCTTGCCAACAATGAATTGATATAGAAATTTTCTGAGCCTGTTCCATGGCTTGAAAAATATCAACACCAAATTTTTGATAGCAAGACTGGGCGTACTCCAAAGAATCATTTAAATGTTTCATCTCTTTCTCCTATATCTTCTTGATAAAATTAATATATTCTTGTAATGTATTCGGATCATGAATACTATGATAATATTTATATTGTAAACAAGATGCTAAAAATTCTCGTGCATGTTTAATATCCGGAAACAGATAAAGCATCTGAGCTAAAACATTCCCTAAAGAAGATGCTTCAGAAGGCCCTGCTAAAATTGTTTTTCCAGAGTAATTCGCTGTCAGTTGGTTGATAAGATCATTCTGACTCCCTCCTCCAATAATATGAAGATAAGAAATAGGTTGGATTGTCAGTAGGAGATCCAAATAATAAGCATAAGAAAGAGCGAGATTTTGGAAAATAACCGCATAATATTGATTGATATTTGATAAAGGTTTTTGTCCTGTTTGAGACAAATAGTTATCTATTGCTTTTATCATACTCTGGGGATTAAGAAACATTCTATGATTAGGATCGATAAATCGTTGGGCTTGTATTTCTTCTTGAGATTTTTGTAAAATTTCAAGAAACGATCTCTTATCCTGACTATCCTTTTGTATCTCAGAGATAAGCCACATCCCCATAATATTCTTTAGGATTCGATAAGTGTTGTTGATTCCCGCTTCATGAGATATTGATTCCATTAATGTGAAGTCATTAATGACAGGAGTATGCCTTTCAATCCCAATTAACGACCATGTCCCAGAACTAAGATAGGCACCTCCATCACTTGATATTGACGCCACCGCTGAAGCAGTATCATGACTGGCGACAGCAACTACTCGTACATCTGGGGACAATCCTGTTCTGATAACTATTTCAGGTAGAATAGATCCAAGACATTCCCCAGGATAGATAAAAGGGGAAAACTGTTCGGGAGATATCCCTACCGCTTGACATAAGTCTTTATCCCATGTCCTCGTATGGATATTAAGCATCTGGGTTGTTGAGGCATTTGTATACTCTATCCTACTACAACCTGTAAGAAAATAATTTATTTCATCAGAAATCATTCTTATCTGTTTAGTTTGTTTAAGAATCTCTGGATTTGTTTTTTTTATCGAATAAAGCTGGTACAGCGTATTAAATTGTAAAAATTGTATCCCTGTTTTTTGATAAATCTCTTGGTGGGTCAATCCTGTTTCAAGAATAAATTGATCTATAGTTCCATCAGTACGATGATCTCGATAAGCAACTGCTGGGATCAAATATTTACCGTCTTTATCCGTTAATACAATATCCACTCCCCAACTATCTATTCCTATAGATTCTACATTATATTCTGCAGCAAATCGTAATCCTATAATAATTTCTTGTTTAATAGAATCCATATCCCAATATAAATATGATCCATCATGGCACATATCATGTTGAAACCGATGTAAGATACGTTCTTCTAATATTTGTTCATGGATATCCACTTTATATAAAATCACTCGTCCCGAACTTGCTCCAAGATCAATACTAATAAAATAATGCATTTTTCCTCTTTTTATTTATTTAAATTTTATTTTATTCGTTTAAATTATAAATGAATTTTATTTTTTTGCAATAGATTTTATTTAAAATTTTATTATTTTTATATTCGTATGCTATATAATATTTTAGCTATTAAAGTTCCAGTTTGGAAAAATACAAAATAAAATTTTCTTTTATTTTTCATATATTTCTTGTATAATATGAAATAAAATGCAGAATCATAAGAGGCATCATGCTAGGAATATTACGGAAGCAAAAAATATTACAACTAATTAATCAATATCATCAAGTATCGGTTCAAGAATTAGCTACCTTGCTTAAGGTTACGACAAATACAATTCGTGTTGATTTGCGAGAATTACAGGCAAATGGCGAAATTATTCGGGTATGGGGAGGTGTCATTTCCTCTTCTTTATCTATAGACTCTGAGGATCAACTTTCCGTTCGTGGTACTCAAAATCTTGAAGCTAAACAGCATATAGCACAAAAAGTCATCGATGCCCTACCAAAAAAAGAAAGACTCTCTATTTTTTTAGACTCTTCTACAACATGTTTTGAAGTTGTAAAACTTTTAAAAACCACAAAAAAGAAATTAATAGTAATTACTAATTTTTATAAAATTGCACTTGAGTTAAATCACAATCCTTCTATTACTGTTATTTTAAGTGGAGGAGTTTGGTGGTCTCAAGAATTTAGTTGTATTGGAAATGATGCCTTATCCACCTTACAACATTATCGTGTTGATCTTGCTCTAATAAGTTGTGCAGGAATTGACATAAAAGATGGCATATTCAACGGTAATTTTGAAACTACCCCTATAAAGCAACTCATGCAAAAAAACAGTACAGAAACTTGGTTATTATGTGACAATAGTAAATTTGACACAACATCGTTATCCCATATGTTCGATATAAGTCAAATAAACAAATTATTTACCAATCACACAATTTCTTCCGAATGGCAAGAATATTGTTCTCAACACAATATCAGTGTAATTTTATAAGATCTATTGGCATTCTTCAACTGATCTCCATAAAGATTCAATGATAAAACTTTATAAAATACCAAATAACTAAAATTTTTTATGTAGAGAATCGATTTAATCCAGTAAGGATTTTACTATTACACATAAAAAAGCCCAAGACCCCCAATTCTTATATACCTACTATCGAGGATAATTAGAACCTACTTACCTTGGGTGATGTTAAGGAGCATTCGCTCCCTTAAATCATATCAATAAAACGATAAAAAGCCTAAGACAGGCACCTCAATTCCTAGCTCTCTAGATTATAAAAAGGAGTATCAAGATTCGCCTGCCTTGTTTAAATAGATATTACTATTAAGTAATAAGTTAGCTTAAAAATAACCTAAGACAAGTTTCCCCGAATTCACATATACCTATGATCGAATAACAGCGAGCCAATACTTGCCTTGGGCAATATTAAATAGATAAATATTATTAATAATATTTATTCTTAAATTAGTATGTTTCATTAATTAATAAGTACCCTGAGAATTTCTATAAGCCTCATAGAACGGATATGAATATGTTTCGTTGTTAATATTTGCATCCCTCGGGGTATTGTTAAAACATTCGTTTTCCCAACATCTAGAATAAGGGCAAAGCCCTTCTCCTTGCTCAAGTGAATAAAGAACAAGGAGAATTAGCAGTTTGTATCATTTTTACTATAATAAATAAAAAAATCCCACTATGGGATTTTTTATTAATATTTTTAAAAGAATATAACCAATAAAAACGCCCATAGGGTTTGTATTGCTTACATTTCAGATTTCGTGATTTAAATATCTCTATTTAAACTTTATACCGTCAGGATATAACGCCCTATACGATCTTAGCGACCTAAAATTATACAAACCACTACGGGCTTTAATATAAATCTAGTTGCTAAGATCGTATTAAGGCAAATGTGCAGATGCACTTTTATTCGATATAAAGATAGAATATAGACTAATAAAAAAGCTCCCTATAATAGGGAGCTTTTTTATTAGTCTTTTAGATTCGCAAAAAATTGGATCAGATCCTCACCAATTTTTTCTTCATCGCCACCGTCGATATATACGGTTAAGGTGTCTCCCTTTTTAACGCCAAGAGACATCACTTGTAACAAAGAACTAGCTTTGATTTTTTTATCTCCTTTTTCCAATTCGACAGAAACCCCATCCAAAGCTTTGATAAACTTTACAAGCTCGTTCCCCGGTCGGGTATGAAGACCTGTTTCGTTTGAAATGATAATACTTAGTGTATACATAAATTACTCCTTGTAAATAATATAATTAACGACTTAAAATTTTGTCAACCGTTTCTTTTAAGAAAGTTTGAATTTCCAGTCCCGTTCTCAACGAAAGGACGTGTTGAGCAATCTCTTGAGCTTCTTTAAGAGTTGATGCTCTAATAATCTCTTTAACTTTTGGAATGCTCATCGCACTCATACTTAATTCTTTTACACCAATCCCTAATAAAAATAAGGTCGCCAAAGGATTGCCGCCCAATTCTCCACAAACACCAACCCAAACACCTTTTGCATTAGCAGCGGCTGTAGCCTGTGCCATTAATCGTAGAACAGAAGGATGAAAGGAATCGTATAAACTTACGATATGAGGATTTCCCCGATCCACAGCAAGGGTATATTGCGTTAGATCGTTTGTACCGTAACTAAAGAAATCAACAATATCTGCTAATTCATTTGCCATCATTGCTGCTGCCGGTGTTTCGATCATCACCCCTCGTTGAATATTAGGATCAAAAGGAATCCCCTCTGCCATTAATTCCCGTTTACATTCTTCTAAAATTTCGTTTGCTTTTTGTACTTCTTCAACAGAAATCACCATCGGATACATAATACCGGCTTTCCCAGAAACCGAAGCTCGAAGAATAGACCTCAGCTGTGTTTTAAAAATATCTGTCTTATCCAAACAAATTCGTAATGCTCTCCAACCGAGAAAAGGATTTAATTCGTGAGGGAAGGCAAAATAATTCAAACTTTTATCTCCCCCAATATCTAAAGTCCGAATAATGACTAAATCTCCATCAAAAGCACGAACAACATTAGCATAAGCAATTTCTTGTTCTTCTTCTGAAGGCCAGTTGGATCGATCCATATAAAGAAACTCACTACGATACAATCCCACTCCTTTAGCCCCTTGTTCTAATGCAGGTTTTGCGTCAATATCCGTACCCACATTGGCACAAAGCTCAATCTCGACTCCATCTTTGGTAATACTGGGAAGCTCTTTTAGTTCTGCTAAACGGGCAATTTCTTTTCGATGTGCTTGGAGTTTTTTATCATAAAAAGTCTTTTGCTCAAGATTAGGATCTAGAATAATATCTCCCACCGTTGCATCTAAAATAATTTCCTGACCGTTTTGCACTTGAGAAATAATATCTTTCGCTCCTACGATAGCAGGTATTACAAGTGTACGAGACATAATCGCCACATGAGAGGTTGCCCCTCCTTCTGCTGTAACAAATCCTAATACTTTTGTTCGATCCATTTGAGCCGTATCGGACGGTGTCAGGTCAAAAGCAACCACAACAGAGGGTTCTTGGATATCAGACAATTGAGGAATATGGATTCCTAATACATTAGAAACTAAACGGCGAAAGATATCTTTCATATCAGCAGCACGTTCTCGCATATAGGCATCTTCCATCGCTCCAAACATCTCAACATATTGATCACCCACTACCTGTACTGCCTTATCGGCACTGTATAGTTCATCTTTGATAAGGGCAATTACCTCTTCTTCCATCCCTTCATCCAATAAAATCTCTAAATGACCGTCAAAAATTGCCGCTTCTTCTTCACCAATATTTTTTCGTGTAATTTCTTTAATACGTTCCAGTTGTACTTGAGCACTGCTCCTTCCTTGATAAAAAAGAGCTATTTCCGATTCTATCTGAGATTCATGAATTTGTTTCTCATTGATAATGATTTCCGGCTGGGTAAAAATAAAAGCTTTTCCTAATACGACTCCAGGACATGCTGAAATTCCGGTAATAATAGGCATAAAGACCTCCTCAGATGTTTTTTTATTTATATTATTCTGTTTCTTCAAAAGAAATATATTGTCCGTTTGTTACAACACCTTGGACAAATAATTCTTGATCTAAGATCGTTAGATCAGCTTTGTAACCTTCTTTAATGTAACCGTATTCATGATCTTTTTTGATAGAACGTGCAGGGTATAACGAAGCCATTCGGAATACCTCTTCTAAAGGAACTTTGACATGGTTTACCAAATTACGCACACAAGTATCTAAAAGAACAGCAACCCCAGCTAATGTTCCATCAGCGGCAACACATTTTCCCTCTCTGTGATAAATCTTACGTCCACCAAATTCAAATTCTTCAATATCCGTACCTGCAGGAGCAGAAGCATCACTCACTAAAAATAGATGGTCTCCTAATGTTTTATAAGCAATATCCACAGAAGCATAATTACAATGAATTCCATCGACAATGATTCCAGCATAGATATTTTTACTATCCAAGATTGCTCCCACAGCCCCCGGTTCACGAGAATCAAAAGGTCTCATCGCATTATATAAATGCGTCGCCATCACTAATCCATGAGGGATTTTTTCTTTAATTTGAGTATGCGTCCCATTTGTATGCCCGATAGAAACGATAATACCAGCATCGGCTAGACGTTTAATATGTTCCGCCTCATTTTCTTCAGGAGCTAAGGTAACTATTTTTCGAGAAATCTGTGCATTAATCATCGCATCTAATATTTCTAAGGAAGGCTTTCTAATATATTTTTCTTCGTGAATCCCTTTTTTCATTTTTGAAAGATAAGGACCCTCAAAATGCCAACAAATAATCCCTAATAGTTCTGGATTTTGGAGATGATTAATTAAATCAATCGCTTGTAAAATACGCTCATCACTGGTAGTAATCAAGGTCGGAGCAAAAGATGTTGTCCCATGCCTTAGACACGTTTGGTACATCAACTGAAGCGTATCTAAAGAAATATCATAATTAATATCCGCTCCACCACATCCATTTACTTGAAGATCGATATACCCCGGAGTAATAATTTTACCTTTAAGGTCTATTTTGGTCATTACTGCATCAGGAGAAAGCTCTGTTTCGATACTTTTAATACGATCATTTTCAATAATAACCGCAGCATTTTCTAAGAATTTCTCCCCATCAAAGACTTTTGCATTCACCAAAGCATAGTATGCTTTATATAGCCCTTTAATGAGTACCTTAGGGTGAAGGCTTTTCGCTTCTACTTCTTTATGATAACGGTAAGTCCGCACTCTAATATCGGCAACAGCTAATTCATCGGCAACGAAAGTAGCCTTACGATGAAGTTGTAGTGCCGAAGCAGGATATAAATGATTGATTCCTTCTTCTAAACTAAGCTGTAAAGCTCGAGCTTTATGAGTACCTTGTGCTAATACCACCACCTCTTGAGAATCTAAAATAGATCCTATCCCTATCGTTAATGCTCTCATAGGAACTAAATCAATATTACCGTCAAAAAATTTGGCATTGGCAACACGGGTTTCGAACGTTAATTCTTTATCTCGAGTACGAGAATGAAGAGAAGATCCCGGTTCGTTAAAAGCAATATGACCATCATCTCCTAAGCCACAAACCCACAAATGAACCCCTCCATAAGAAGACATTAGCTCTTCATAACGTCGCCCCTCTTCTTTAATATTTTCAGCCAAACCGTTTAACAAATGAATATTTTTTTGTTGTGCATCAACAAAATTAAAAAAATGCGTATTGATAATCGAATGAAAACTATAAATATTGGTAAAATCAATCCCTAAATATTCTCCGGTATTAAAAAAAACAACGTTTTTAAAAGAAAGTACCCCATCTTGATAAAACTGTACCAAACGCTTATACATAGGAAGCACAGTCCCTCCACCAGGAATACCCAAGACAAAAGGTTTATCCTCCATAGGAGCAAAATCTAAAATTTTCTTTGCTATATAATAAGCAGCCCAGTCCCCAACATGATCTTCAGTGATGATTAGACGCATAATAATCCTCGCTCATTTATCAATTTTTATCAATTAACACAGGAGTCAATAACCTACCTGCTACTTTATCTACAAAAAACGACGTATTCGGGTGCATCTGCAAAATAGAAGCCGGATGCATTTCTGAAATCGCTTTTTCTAAACAAGCTTGTACAGCAAAAGCTTTTTGAACACCATAAACAACAATCAACACTTCTTTTGCATCAAAAATTGTCCCTATACCCATGGTTAATGCCTGAGTAGGAACTTTAGAAGGATCATCCTGAAAAAATCGGGCATCGGCTTTTGCCGTTTCTGCGGTTAAGGTTTTTAAACGTGTACGGGATCGTAACGAAGAGCCTGGTTCGTTAAACGCTAATTCTCCAGCCTCTCCTAAAGAACCAATAAAAAGATCCATCCCACCCAAGTCGTTAATTTTTTGTTCGTAAGACTCACACTCACTATCCAAATCTTCTGCATTCCCATTAAAGGTATAAATATTTTGTTCTTGAAGATCTACTTTAGAAAAAAAATCACAGTGGAGACGTTGAAAGTAGTATTGCCGAGACGATTGAGAAAATCCAATAAATTCTCCGGCATAAAATATAACAACATTGCGAAGAGATACTGTTTTGTTTTGAACAGCGTCAGCCAAAAATTCGCAGATACTAAGTACGGTTGCCCCTGTTGATAACCCTAATACAAAATAAGGTTTAGTGTTGTTATTAATACGGTCAATAAGTGTATATACTGTCTTTTCGATAATTTCTATACGATTAGAAAGAATTTTTAGTTTCATCGTGTCCTTCTTAAAATCTATGATCATATAAATTATAACATAGATCTGTTTTTTTACAACAAGAAAAATCAAAAAAAAGAAAATATTACTGTATTATTCTAAAAGTACAATGAATCATTACAGAAATTTTATTCTTAAAGAATTGACTAAGTTTTTTTTTGATAGTATAATAAGAAAAAATAAAATTCATTTATAAAGAGGCTATTATGTTTAACCTATTTAAGAAATCCCCAAAAGAAATTATCATTCACGCACCGATTAACGGTACTCTTCTTCCTTTATCCGCTTCACCAGATGAAGCATTTGCACAAGGAATGCTTGGAGAAGGACTATGTATCGATCCTGAAGGTGATACAGTATATGCTCCTTTTGATGGGAATATAGAAATTTTTCATACCCTTCATGCCGTAGGGTGCAAAAAAACACCAATAGAAATTATTATCCATATCGGAATCAATACAGTTGATCTCAAAGGCGAAGGATTTAAAGCATTGTTACCCTTAGAAAGTGCTGTTACCGTTGGCACCCCTTTACTGAACTTTGATAAAGAATTCTTAAGTTCTAAAGCTAGTTCTTTAATTACCCCTATTATTATCGTCGAAAAACCGGAATCTGCCAAATTAGAGTTTCTTAAAACCAGTGGATCTGTTACTGCAGGTGAACCAATTATAAAAATATTGCTCTAAACTAACGGTCTTTACTTTTTCGCCAGACTTGTTCTTTTTCCCATAATTGATTATAATAGTATCCTTTTTGGCTTAAACGTATTTTATCTTCATCAGGAAGGGGAACATAACGCCAAAAGACATAACGTGCATTTTGTTCGAGTTTTTGTACCCCTTGAGTTTCTTTAGTCATCCATAGAAGGTAATCTGTCATAAACAAGGTACGTAAATCACCTTTAAGTTTGGCCTCTAGATAGTATTCATAATAACGACCAGTAAGTCCTTCTTCCATCCAATAATACGACGCTATTTCTTTAGCTGCCTGCCAACGAATATCTGCTATTGCCGTTAATAAAGAGAGATCTGGAGATTTGGTAAAAATAGGAAGCACAATACGACCACGTCCAAATTGTTTATTATTCGGATCTAAGGGTTCCCAACAAGCTCCTGTTATTCCATATCCCGGAACTAAGATCATATACGGCATAATATTCATTTCTTCACCTTTGTACGTTCGCTGAAAAGCTTCCGGATCTAAAGATAACCAATGATTTAATTTTTTTCGTACGGTACTTCTAAAGAGATAATCTTTAGTTTCTTTAGGAATAAATGAAGAAGTCAATAAAGGAAAAGGATTGCCCTGTCGCCCTACAGTCATTTTTGCCATTTGTCGTATATTCACAACTTCGGCTAGAATTTTCTCCCTTTGAAGATCTACTGGGACTGCTGTTGACGATCCTTCTTCTTCACGAGCAATCTCATCTAAGGCATCTTTTGCTTTTCTCATTGTTCGAGCACTGGAAAGAATTTCTTTATTTAATTTTTTTAGTTCTTTTTGAAGAAAGATAATCTCATCAACCGCTTTATTCTGCTCTGGAGTCCAAACACCGGCATACCCTGTAGTTTCTTCGGTTAATTCTTCTTTAAGAATCCCTGTAATATGGGTCAGATCGTGGAGTGTTTGGGAACGGCTTTTTTTGAATTCTTCAAATCTTCTATTCTCAACACTTAACAATCCGACATGTTTTTCTTGTCTGGTACTTATAGGTCTTGGTGCTTCGGTTTTTGGCTGTTCTGATTCATCTCCGGAAGACGGTTTGATTTTTCCGTTAACAATCCCTTGAAGCCATTCATCAATATAAAAAATTGTTTCATGTTCGTAATTGACAGGGTCTTCCGTATGATTAAGAATAAATTGTTGATCCTCAGGTGAAAGAGTTCTAAGATCGACGATCCCATACCTTAAAAATAAACGCTTTGCCATACTAAGGTCTGGATTAATCATTACTGCTACTTTACTGTATAATTCCCAAAACAGATTGATTAATTTATCCCGAAACAATCGTTTTTCTTCTTTATCTTTAGACATTTCATACGTTCTCTTCGTATCTAAGAAACGTTCCACTAACGTTTCATCAATTCCTAAGAGTAATTTTTTAATAAAACTGTTTTCGGGTAGTGAATCATATAGTCCCATGGTGCTTCCTCTTTTGTTTTCTAAATTTTGATAAACAAATTCTCTAGTTTATCGGCATTTATAAATAGTATTTAATAAATTTTTATCTATAAGAGTATATTAATATCCATTTAGTTATTTTTTATGATCTTTAAAGATTATTGTACAATCCCAAATCGCAACTGTTTTGAATAATTTATTAACGAAAAAATTAGTAAAAAAATAATTTTTACTAATACTTGTATAATAACCATTAATTTAGTATAATAATTATTGATGGTATTTATTTTAATATTAAGGATGGCTGTATGCCTTTTATCGGTGTTTTTGATTCCGGACTGGGAGGGCTAAGCATCTTAAAAGCACTCCATCAGCAATTTCCTTATGAAACTTTTGTTTATTTGGCAGATAGCTTAAATATTCCTTACGGTGACAAAAGCTCTCAAGAACTATCCGATATTTTTATAAAAAATATTAATTATTTTAATAATAGTAAGGGTGTAGTCATTGCTTGTAATACGATGAGCAGTTTTTTAGAATACCAAGATTTTCAATCTTCTCCCCCTCTGATTGGGGTAATCCGTTCTTTAGTGCGGAGTACAGAGACTGAGTATGATCATATTCAAGGCTTGGGGATTTTAGGCACTTCTTTTACTGTTAATAACCAAGCCTATTTAAAAAACTTTGAGTATATGAACCCCCAGTATCCTATATACCAAATAGCGGCTCCATTGTTAGTACCAGCAATAGAAAATAACGACCCTAAACTTGAGAATATCTGTCGATACTATCTTGGTCAATTCCCCAATGAGATTTCTCATTTAATTTTAGGGTGTACACATTATAATTTATTACTGGAAAAAATTCAATCCCAATATAAAAATTTAACAATTATCGACCCCTACAAGGGTATTCTACAAGCAATAAAACCTTTAACCACAAAAAATAATACAAGGACAATCAAACCAATACGTTTTTTAACAACCAAATATACTATGTCCCTACAAAAAAATTCAGAAGAAATTATGCAACAGCAAATTGAGTGGAATCTTATTTCCTTATAAAAACAGGAGCGTTTATGAAAAAAGTTATATTAACAATAATGGTTTTCGGTCTTTTCACCATAACACCTGCAGCTGTAATTAACCAAATTATCGTTAGCGTTGGTGATATTGCCATTACCAGTTATGATATCCAACAAATGCGAGATTTTGAAGAAAAAATAAGCCAAAAACGTCCAACCGCCAATGACGCATTGGAAAAATTGATTTCGATGGCGGCATTACTTGTAGTTGCAGAAAGTTATCCGGAATATTATATGGACGAAACAGAATTACGTAAAAACATTAATGCGATGACCAACAATCCTTCCGATCCCAATAGTGAACAACGGAAAAAACTCTATGAAGACCATAGCGAAGTATACCGAATGACCCTTCGTTCCGATAAAGTAAAACGTGGGATGATGTTTAATGACCTCAAAGTTAAAGAAACCATCAACAAACCAATACCCTTACGAGAATCCCAAAATTTTTACAATCAAAATAAAGCATTATTTAAAGACTCGCCTTTCCCAAAATTTGACTTAATTATTTTTGCGGTTGAATCTTCCCCAAAATGGACCTTATCCGAACTCAGCACCATAGAAGAACAAATGCAAAAATTGGCTAATGATCTTAATACATCTAGTGATTATAACGCCCTACGAAGGAAATATTCTTCACTAAAATTTACTTCCTTTTCCGGAAGAACAGGTTTGTTTACACCGGATATTTTAATTCTTCAAAAGAAAATCCCCGATGAGGTTTTAGGGATTTCCCTTGAACCGGTATTAAATTTAGGGCCAGTTAGTATTCCTATGAAAAGAAATACAGGGATTTTTATTCCCCAACCTATTCCTTTTCGTAGTACAGGGATTTCTACATACTTAACCTTAAAAATTATTGATATTATTGAACCAACTCAATTGACTTTTGATGAAGCTCTACCACAAATTGAAGAAGCAATTAAATTCCAGAGAGGAGAGGTTGCCGTCCAAGAATCCATAAAAAAAAGAATGATTGACGGTCAGATTACTCTTACACCATCCAGTAATGCTTATAATACCGTATTAAGAAAATTTCAATAACTAAGAGAATATAAATTTAGGAATGCATATGAAAGAAAGAAAACTAAGTGCCCGTCGTTGCGGTCGTTTATTGACCATTTTGTACTTTAAAGACTGTTTATCGGAGGAATCATTCGAACATATTCCCCATCATTATCTTAGTGAATTAGAAGATTTTATTCCAGAATACTCTCTTCTTCCGGATAAAATTAAACAACAGACGATAAAATTTGCCCATAATTTGGCGCAGGATGTATTCAATAATAAAAAAAAACTCATCCAAACAATAACCGAATACAGCAAAAATCGAAGTTGGGATCGATTTTATCCTTTGGATAAAGCTCTCTTATTAGTAGGTACATATAGCTTACAACAAGATATTCCTGCATTGATTGTCAAAGAAATACTCATCAGTAGTGATATTTTGGAGAATCACCATGCTGCTCCATACTTATCAGGTATTCTCAAAAGTATTGCAGAAAAACAACACCATGCACCTCCTGTGATAAAAAAACACTCAAAAATTCGTCTCAAACCTTCTTCTTAAGGCTTTTCCATGATAAAATCTTTAGAAGAATTATACGAAATTATTAAAATCCTTCGTTCCGAACAAGGCTGTTCTTGGGATAAAGCTCAGACAATCCAATCCTTGGACTCCCTATTTTTAGAAGAATGTTTTGAATTATCTGAAGCTATTCATAGTCATAATCAAACTGAAATTACTGAAGAATTAGGAGATGTTTCTTTCATGCTCCTCTTACTCAGCCATATTGCCCATCAAGACCATGTTTGTGATCTTCCTAAGGTTTACCAACAGGCAAAGGATAAATTAATCTTCCGTCATCCCCATGTATTTGGAGATCTTACCCTATCCTCTCAAGAAGAAATTATTTCTAATTGGGAATCTCTCAAAAAAAAAGAAAAAGCTGAACGGGAAAGTATTTTTGACGGTATCCCCAAATCTTTACCCGAAATGATGCGTTTTGACAAATTAATGAGAAAACTATCTAATAATAAGCAAGACCTCCAAGATTACAAAGATACTGACAAATCTCCTAAATCTTTATTAAAAAATATGTTAATTCAATACGCTTCTGAAGGGTTTAGTATTTCCCAAATAATGAAAGAAATCAATACAGAAATCGAACAATCCGCACGTCAAAAAGGATTGTAATCCCTCTTATGAAAATCCCTGAATTACGCCATATACCTATTTCTCAACTCTATACTCCTCGTCAGACTGCTTTGTTACAAAAAATCGGAATCCTGACCATAGAAGACCTTCTAACATCCTTTCCTTTTCGTTATGAAGACAGAAGCCGTATTTCTCTTTTGGCAGATTTGATTATTACTCAAGAACCGGGAGTCATCAAAGCAGAAGTAGTTTCCCATCAGAATTTTTTTTGGAATAAAAAAAGACAAACCAAAATCCTTATTAGAGATTCATCAGCATCAGCAGAGCTTGTTGCTTTTAATATGAAAGGAATTGGTCATTTAATGCCGGTAGGATCGGAATTTTATATCTACGGCAAGTTCGAATTCCGTTTTAATACCATCCAAGCCTCTTCTTTTGAATTTGAAAGTCCTGATAAATTTGCCTCTTCTACTTCTGTATTGGGCAAATTACTACCTATTTATCGTCTTACCGAAGGTCTTCGTCTTAAGGAATTTTTAAAAATTATTAACAAAGCTTTTGATTTATACCAGCAGGATATTCAAGACCCTATTCCTGATTATTTTCGAGAAAACCGAAAACTTATTTCCAAACGAGATTCCCTCCTTTATCTTCATTTTCCCGAAAACTTACAACAAGTAGAAAAAGCTCGTATTCGAGGAGCTTACGAAGAATTCCTCAGTACACGAATATCCTTAGAACTCAAACGCCTTTCCGAAACAAAACTAGTCAAAACACAAGCTTATCCAGATAAAACAATTTTAGAGCAATTCTACAAAGCTCTTCCTTTTGAACTAACCTCTGCACAATATCGTGTTATTAAAGAAATCGATACAGATCTTGATCAAGAATACGCCATGCACCGTTTGGTACAAGGAGATGTCGGCTCAGGAAAAACAAGCGTCGCCTTAGCAGCAATGCTCCTAGCGGCATCAAACGGACACCAAGCGGCTCTTCTTAGTCCAACCGAAGTATTAGCATTCCAACATTATAAAAAAATTAAAACCATTGCAAATCAGCTTCATATTCCTTGTGCTTTATTAACGGGTAGTTTTTCACAAAAAGAACGAAAACCTATTTTAGAAGGGCTAAAAGAGGGAACTCTTCCTCTTATTATCGGTACCCATGCTTTATTTCAAACAGAAGTTGAATACCATAATCTCAGTTTAGTTGTTATTGACGAACAACATAAATTCGGTGTTGAGCAACGGGGGCAACTAATTGGAAAGGGGGGAAATCCCGATATTCTTGTAATGACAGCAACCCCCATTCCTCGAACAATTACTCTTTCTCTCTATGGGGATTTAGACATTTCGATTATTGACGAGCTTCCAGCAGGACGCCAAAAAATTATCACTCAACAAATCACCAAGCACAATTATCACACCATGATTAACATACTGACCGTAGAGATACAAAAAGGAAGACAAGTCTTTATCGTGTGCCCTTTTATTGAAGACAATGAAAAAATCGCTTCTGTAAGATCCGTAGAACAGGTTTATCAGGAATTCCAACACTTATTTCCTCAATACCGTTTTGGCGTCATTCATGGAAAAATGAGCCAAGAAGAAAAAGACTACACAATGAAGGAATTTGCTTTAAATAAGAGCCACATTTTGATTGCAACTACCGTTATCGAAGTGGGGATCGATATCCCTAATGCCACCGTGATGATTATTGAAAATGCCGAACGTTTTGGACTAGCACAATTACATCAATTAAGAGGACGAGTCGGTAGAGGCGAGCATGAATCATTCTGTTTCGCCGTAAATTACGGTAATGATATTCGTTTAGAAATTTTCTGTTCAACAGAAGACGGATTCAAAATTGCCGAAGAAGATCTCAAAATACGGGGGCCTGGTGAAATTTTAGGTACACGTCAAACGGGCACACCTGTTTTTAAATTAGCCGATTTTGCCAAAGATCAAAAAATTCTTCAAGCTGCTGTTAACGATTCCCAGCTCATTATTACTAAAGATCCCCATCTCCAAATCCCAAACCATCAATCTTTATTAAAGTTTTTGGAATTTGACCTTTCCTTTCGGGTATTTTCTGGATAAAAATATATTTTCTTCTCTCATAATAAGATCAAGCTATTCCATTCTTTTCTGAAATAATTATCGTTTACTCTATTCCCCTACATGTTTTATTATTTATAACAAAAGAATCCTTCGCTTTTTTCACTATTCTATTAAAGTTTTCAAGAATCATCCTCCGATAACAAGATATATAAATTATGCTTTATCTTGATCAATATCGTTATAATAACGTGAGAGAAAAATTATCTTTTGATAAATATGAACATTCTTAATTATTCATCAAAATAAGGAAAACAAATTTGTTACATGATTCAAGGAGGATATCATGATCATCAACAATAATATCAGTGCTATATTTGGGAATCGCCAATTAGCCATTGATACTGCTATGACTGATAGAAACATGGAAAAACTATCATCAGGCATGCGTATTAACAGAGCTGGAGACGACGCTTCAGGATTAGCTGTTTCTGAAAAAATGAGATCGCAAATTCGTGGTTTAAATCAAGCGTTAAGAAACACACAGGATGGTGTTTCCTTTATTCAAACCACAGAAGGATATCTTCAGGAAGTAGGAAATGCTCTTCAACGGATTCGGGAATTAGCAATACAAGCGTCAAACGGTATTTATACTGACGAAGATAGAGGCTATATTCAAGTAGAAGTTGATCAAATGGTTTCCGAAATTGATCGAATCGGATCCCACGCTCAATTTAACGGATTGAAAATGCTCTCTGGAATGTTTGCAGAACCAACAGCAGAAAGTGTCCCTCCTTCCGAAATGTATCTACACCTTGGAGCTAATATGGACGAGCGTATACAAGTATTTATCAATACGATGAATGCCATTTCTTTAGGGATCAGAAATGCAGGAACAGGTGATAGTATTTCTATTGCTACTCAAGACAGTTCCAATCTTACTATTGGTACGATTGACCAAGCACTTTCCCGAGTTAATTCTCAAAGAGCAGATCTTGGTGCTTACCAAAATCGTTTGGAATCAGCAACAAGAAGTATCATGATTGGAGCTGAAAATCTCCAAGCTGCTGAATCCCGTATCCGTGATACAAATATGGCTCAAGAATCCAGCTTACTTGCGAAAAACCAAGTGCTGTCTCAAGCTGCTACTGCTATGCTGGCACAAGCAAACCAAAGACCGCAAATGGTTCTCCAGCTATTAAGATAATACATGAATCAGTATATTCCCTAAAGAGTTAGAGAATATACTGATTTAGTTAATAAATCCCGTATTATTACCTTTTTGATATAGATACGTCTTTATTCATTTATTAATAATTGATAAAGAGACTCTACTCTATTTCAAGGACGAATATATATATTCAAGGAGGAAATAATATATGATTATTAACAATAACATTAGTTCTATTTTTGCAAATAGACAATCAAACACCATAGATGGCAAAGTTTCACAAGATATGA
>JBOFNI010000212.1:0-21406 GCA_051658845.1 Brevinema sp.
AATAAAAATAAATTAGTAAATATACAATTTTTATATGAGGTAACAGAACCATGATAACAATCACACTACAAAGAAACGACAGTAAAGTGTCGTCGGATACCGTGTCCTATACGCAGGATACCATCACTCTAAACGGACAGGACTTCGTCTTTCCTCAAGGAAGCAATATTCAATTTGTCAGTCCCCATGATCAGATTATCGACCCTAAACGAGATGCCGAGGGAGTTCTTCATGCAATCGTTATCAAACAGTATAACGGTATTGACCGTATGGTCATGGAACATTGTGATAAAGATGGATGTTATGGAGCTTGCCAAGAGCAAAACATCTCTACAGCTCGTATGAAAAATAAGCCTATTATTGCAGAAATCCACCAAGAAGAAATCAAAGAACAAACTGTCTCCGAACTGATTACCCAGAAAGAAGAAGAAGTCAAAACACTTCGTGATCGCTATATTGATGCCGATCTCGACGATGATGAATCTCTAAAAACAGAGCTGAAAAGCCAAATCCAAGTGCTCAAAAAAGAGATTGGTTTCCTCACATCAAATTCATAGGAGGAATAAGATGTCTATCGATACAAACAACATCGATTTTTTAATTCAAGCTCATCAAAGACTGGAATCTCGTATTGAAAAACTTTCTGATGCTATGGAAGCAATTGGAGAAAAACAGCTAAAAGCCAGCGAAACAAATACTGTCTCCCTTCATCATTTATCGGATAACATTATTAAATTGAGCGAACGAGATAAAATTCAAAATAAGAGATTGGAACATTTAGAAAAACAATTAAATCATCATGACCAAATCCTTAAATTAGGAATTGGCGGAGGAGTGGTACTTCTATCTCTTCTAAAGATTTTAGGGATTCCTTTATGAAACCTCTATCCTACTATACGAATCGGATTTCTATCTTATTTATCTGTATCTTTTTTATTCTTTCCTGTATTCTTGTATTTTCACAGACAGAGCACCGATCGCTTATTATTTCGTTATTTTTAGCAACATCCGGTGCCGTATGTTTGTTTATTATTACGATTGCCAGTCCCAATCACCAAATTGATTGGATCAGTAAACTGTTAGACCGTCATAAATCGTAAAAAGATTCTTTCTTTTAGATCAGCATGATATTAATAAAACAAGGAGATCAACGATGCGTTTATCAAAGCATTTTCATTTAAAGGAATTTACCGACAGTCCTACTGCAGGGAAACTCGGTATTAACAACCAGCCCAATGAAAAACAAATACAAAATCTAAAGCTGCTATCCGATCTTTTACTTGAGCCAATCAGAAATTTTTTAAATTATCCACTCAAAATAAACTCCGGATACCGTTCCCCTGCCTTAAATAAAGCGGTAGGGGGAACAAGTAATTCTGTACATACCATGGGATTTGCAGCAGATTTAGTGCTTTCTAAGGAAGAACAAGATCGCTTGATACTCTGGATTCAACATAGCACTCTACCTTTTGATCAAGTGATCTCCTACCCTTCTCGAGGGTTTGTTCATATTGCTCTTTCCCCACAAAACAATCCTCGAAAACAGCTTCTCATAAGCTCTGCAAGAGGTATCTATCAATCTTATTCCTAATTCTTAGGAGGTCAGAATAATGAATGATTCTTTAAGAACCTTTATCTTCGGAATGATTATCGGAGGAGGGGCAATGTTCTTTCTCCTAAATAAATCCAGTCCTATTTCTGCAGAAATGAAAATCACTTCCTCCGACCCAAAAGCTGTTATTAGTAACGAACAATTAGACGTTAACACCAAGTATAACATTGTTCAAGCAACTGCTTCCTTCCAAACCGATAGAGCAGGAATTTACACCAATACGATCACTATTAATAGAAGAGACTTGCAGTTTCGGCATACCGTCTCTATAGAAAGTGGGTATTTTCTTAAATCTCAACTACCTTTTTTGAGCCTATCCTATTCTTATCATTGGTTTTTAATTTCGACTAAAGTCGGTTATTTATTTAGATTAAATACTATTGATTACGGTATTGGTATTGGAGTAAAATTTTCTTTCTAAGAATTTCTTGAACCTTTAGAAAACTAGAAAGACCTATCCAGTAAGACAAAAAATTGTCTTACTGGATTCATTAATTAAAAAACAAGCCCTCAATGAGGGCTTGTTTTTTTTACCTATACTAGTGTTTTTGATTATAGATTTAAGAAGAAATCCTAATAAAAAGATTGACATATCTATCGTATAATGTCAAAATATAGAGTATAATAATTTGGATCAAAATTTTTATATAATAAATACTTTCAAAATTATAGTCAGCGTGTTATCTTTCTTTTATAGAGATCTTAGAAAATCCTTTTGATTGAGAAGAAGCTCTAATATATATGATATATTTATATAGATATATCATATATATTAAAATATAGGATCAATGATATGAATAAAATTATTATTTTACTTACTATATTTGCAAGCGGTGTTGTTTTCGCTCAAGAAAAAACAACATACATCTATCAAGCACATTCTATCGGTATTAGCACACGATTTGGTGGTGGTCTTATGGCGAATGTCAGAGAAAATTCCTATATCTCTCTAAGCACGACTACTCTTGATTTTTATGCAGGAAAACGTATTGGGGCAAGCAAATACAATAGCTTAATTCAATTTCGATTTTCTACTCCCTATACTATATATGATACCCCGTACCCCTTTCTCCAAGAATTCCGGTGGGGTCTTCTTTTAGGAGGATCTCAGTACGCTTTCGACAAACGGTCTTCTGAGGGTATCGGCTGGTCTATGCTGGTCAATGGAGGCTTATTATTTGATTTACCTACAATCGAACGCATGAAAAACCCAGAACAAAGTGTCGTAGTACTCGGAGTCGAACTCGATTTTAAAACTATCTATAATTTCCATAAATACACGGCGATTACTTTCGGTACTAGTTTTGCCTATCATACCAGTTACACTTTACGGAATGATAACCTTACAGATCTTGAAGGATTTCCTATCCCTATGACCCAAGGGATTCACTTGGAACATGCTTTTGTTTGGGGATTAAGTTTAGGAGTGCTTTTTTAGTATGAATAAAATAATCAATAAAATAATATTTTGGAGAATTGTTATTATGTTTTTTAGATACAAATATATCCTTTTTATCCTTACTATTTTTAGCGGATGTTCTCTCTTAGCTTCTCCTCTTCCAAAAAACTCACCAGATCTTACCAAATGGGACGGTTATTATACTCCTGCAGAAACAAATCTGATAAGAGATTACTATAAAATTGAATCCAATTATATTAAAATGAAACGAGTTGTTTTTAATCCTGACACAGGAGACCCCTTACCCCAAGGAGGTAATGTCTACCATATTAAACAGTTTATCAAACAAGACGAAAAAGGATTTCAAGCCTATATTCAAAATAGTAGTGTGGATTCTGAGGTACTTTTATTTTTCAGTATGGAAACCTTAGGTAAGTGTATCCGTATTGTTCCACCAACTCTTCCAACAGGTATTTTGATAGAAGATCTCCCTTTAAATGACTATTTACTATATAACTATAGCTTAGATAATCCTATAATTGAATCAATCCCTCCACTAATAGATCCAGAACCAGATCCTGATCCAGAACCAGATCCTAATATAGATCTTTTCTTAAATAAGATAACAAATAATAAAGAATATGAGTTTTGGAAACTAACACCCACAGCAGATGCACAATCTAAAGGCATGCTAAAGCTTGTTGGAATGAGTGCTAATAGTCGAGTTGTCATTTTCAAAGAATCCCTTAAAGACGAAGTAGGTAACGAGACCCTCTATAAAGGATCGCCAATCTATGGATACGCCTATAAAGATAAAGATCCTATCGATAAGCCCAGTTTTCCACTCCACTATACTCCAAAAAATGATAAATATGGTGTCTATTGGTTTAAAGGAAATCGGATCGTCGGTAATAAAGATGTCTACCTTCCCGTAATGATTTTTCAGGATTACGTTTTTGGGGGTTATATAAGAATGAATGGAGCAACTGTTACTGAAGAAGATTGGCAATTTTTTGAGGGAACACCAATCAATCAGCTTCTGCTCTATAATAATATTCTAATCAGACAAAAATAATAGCTTTCTTACCAAAAACAGGAGACGAAAAATCTCCTGTTTTTTATTTATTCAAAACGCTCATCATAAATAAAAATAATTTAATAAAATAACTCCTATTACTTGCATTTTATCTTATATATGCTATAATTAGAAAAAACTATTTTAGGAGAATTTCATGTCTTTTGAAGAAAAATTTTTAACGGTTGCCAATACGTTTTCAAATCAACGGCATATCAATGCAATTAGAGCTTCTTTTTATAAATTAATGCCTCTGATTCTAATTGCATCACTATATGTATTGATTAATAATGTGTTGTTTAACCTACCTTTTTTTGCTGAAAATTCATTTATTCAATCGTTAAAAGATGTCGGAGATCGTGTCTTTAGAGGTACTTTAGGGATTATGTCTCTATTATCAGCTTTTATTACTGCTTATTATTTAGCGGAATCGTATAAAGAAGAGGCAATTTTCTACGGTGCAACAGCCTTAGGCTGTTTGATCGCCATGCTCCCTGGATTACAAGAAATCAATGGAGGAGGAGCTTGGGGAGTACTTGTTTTTAGTGATACATCCGCATCAGGACTATTTACTGCTATTCTTATTGCCATCCTTAGTACAGAGCTATTACGCTTTTTCTCCTCAAAAAAGGCATTACTAATCACCTTACCTGATAGTGTACCACCTGCTGTTGCTAAGTCTTTTTCCGCATTAATTCCTATTTTACTGACCTTTACGACTTTTTCACTCTTTGCATATTCTCTTAATCAAGGAGGTATGACCCTTTCTGGTATTATTACAACGACTATTCAAACACCTTTGGTTAATGCACTCCAAAATCCTATCGGTATTATTGCAATTCTTGGTATTCAAAATCTTCTTTGGGGCTTTGGTCTTCATGGATCTTTTGTACTTGGTCCTATTACCGAACCAACCTTACTCATTGCCATCCAAAACAATATTGACGCTATTCAAGCCGGTATGCAACCAATGCACATCGTTACCAAGCCTTTTTTAGATGCTTTCGCTAACGTTGGTGGATCAGGAGCTACCTTTAGTTTGATACTGGCATTACTTATTTTCTCCAAACGAGAAGACGAAAAACTCATCGGTAAACTAAGTCTTACCCCTGGATTGTTTAATATTAATGAACCGCTGATTTTTGGACTTCCAATTGTTTTAAATCCCGTCTATATTGTACCGTTTATTATCGCTCCTATCGTTTCCACACTCATTGCATATTTTGCAACGGCAGCAGGCTTAATCAACAAAACAATTGTACTGGTACCTTGGACAACACCTCCTATTTTATCAGCATATCTTGCAACCGGTAATGATATTAGAGCAGCTATTTTATCCTTTGTATTAATTATCATTTCTACAATGATTTTCGCACCATTTGTTATCATTTCTAATAAAATGCTTAAAAAGTAAATTCATTTCGTTGATCTATTTTCTAATTTTATTAACAAACAGATCAACGAAACTTTAATTCTCTCCTCATCACTCACTATTATTGAGAATACCTAATTAAACATTTTAGTTTCAAAAGATTTATATAAAATTTAACAATCAGAACTATTATCTAATAATACTCATGATTGTTCTTTTTATATTATACTTTTAGCACTTATTTGTAATTAGTAAAGAAAATCTTATACTATTTATATTTATATAGATAGATAATCTCTAATCAAAGATCAAATTTTTATTAATACAAGGATATTTTATGAAACGCTTAATTGTCATTCTGCTATTATTGATCACTTCCTATACACAGGCTCAATCTACCAAAACTTTAGAACTATATATGCAAGCAAATTCCGGTAACGTCAATCCCAATGCTCTTCCCGTATTTGCTATTAATTTTGCAAAATACGGATTAAAATACTCCGAACAAATTAATCTATGGTTTCGATATTATTTAATGTTGGAATTAAAAACAGATTTAAGTTTTGAATATTTAGAAGAAAGACCAACAATCCCAGGAAAAGTTCATATGTGGAATTTGGACGAATACCTCATCGAAGGAGGGGTACAATTTGGTAATAACTTCATTGTAGCATTTAACAATCTTGGACGTTTCGATCTGGAATTATACCATATATTTCGTCTTCCGGATCGGCAAAATATCCGTATTGGAACCGAATTAGAAGTATTAGCCTTAGGAGGAATGCTTTCTGCACAACCGATCAAAGAGAAACCTTCAATTCCTTTTGATCCCGTCGCTAGACCTAAATTTGACAAGGTTATTAATTATTTTGGAATCTATTTAACATACAATATCGTTTTTGCACCACAATGGGTTTTTCTTACCCAATTAAATCCCCGATTTACAGGAGACGATACGTCAACATTCCGTAATCAACTCCAACTCCGTTGGAATAACGGTATTACTTATAATTCTCCAAAAGGTTGGACATTAAATGGTATAATCCGTTATCAAGGGCAAAATCTTCATACTAGTAAACCCCTACATAATGTATTATTTATTGGAAGAATCGTGGTAAAATTTGATTTTTCCAATAAATAGTATTCTTTTTCCAGAAATAAAATCAACAATTATTCTAAATAAAAGAACTCTGAGAATATATTCTCAGAGTTCTTTTATTTAGAAGTTTATTAATCCTTTTTTAATACCAATAATTCTTAAATAATATAATATCCCTATATGAGTATCTACATCAATTGATCCCATATTCCAAACCTCTATCTAACATATTTACTCATATAGGAAATAATAAAGCTCATAGCATTTGCGTTGTTCATATCCTAACAGTTAGAGTTTAAATAGGGATTACAGGTATTATTTACTACTCTCACTAAGATACGCAAAATTGCTATGAGCAATTATCATAAAATATGATAAGAGCAGTATACAATGTAATCAGAACAAATTACACGTTAAGATATGAACAAATTATTATACTATATATTCATAAAATTGTCAATTTGATCATCTTAATTCCCTATGCTCTTTCTTTAAGATAATCAATATTTTTAAAATAGATAATTTTTGCAAATAAAATCATTTATGATTAATTTTAATTATATTAAAGGAGCCATTATGAAAATAGGAATTTATTTATCACATCCGTTTTATGATCAATCGTTCGCTAATAAATTTATTGTAGATCATCTATTGACATCTACCGATTCGGTGTTAAGACATATCGATACCCTCGATCCGATTAATTTAGAAGAGGAACAGCAATTTCTTCAACAAATCGATACATTGATTCTGCAATTTCCCATCTTTTGGTATAATTATCCCGCATCAATGAAAAAATGGTTAGACAGTGCTCTTACTTTATGGTTAAAAGAATCCAAGGATTCTATTCAAGGAAAAAATTTGATTATTTCCACTACGACAGGTGCTCCTGCCGAATCTTATTCTCATAACGGATACAATACTCATAGTATTCAAACATATCTTTGCGGATTAAAACAAATTGCTTATTTTACCGGAATGAATTATCGAGGTATCATTGTTACCTATGGAGTAAAAGATGTTCATCTCCAACAAAAATATTTGGAACAAAAATTAACAGAGCATCTTCACGCTATTAAGCTTCTTATCCAACAGTCAATAGCATTTCATTATTGACAAAGAATCTCCTAACCAGACCTTGACAACTTTTTAGATCTATGATAAAATCTTATATACTAAGAAGAATAAAATTCTTATGAGAGGGACTACTATGAAAACAGGAATTTATCTATCCCATCCGTTTTACGATCAATCGTTCGCTAATAAATTTATTGTCGATCATCTATTGACCTCTACCAATTCAGTATTAAGACATATTGACACCCTAACTCCTATCAATTTAGAAGAAGAACAACAATTCCTTCAACAAATTGATACCCTGATTCTACAATTTCCTATCTTTTGGTATAATTATCCTGCATCGATGAAAAAATGGTTAGATGAGGTACTCAGTTTGGGATTCAAAGAAACAGATAATCCCATTCATGGAAAAAATTTGATCATTTCTCTCACGACTGGTGCACCTGCGGAATCTTATTCCCCTGAAGGATCTAATACATATAGTATCCAAACGTATCTTTGTGCATTTAAGCAAATTGCACAATACCTCAAAATGAATTATCAAGGTATTGTTGTTACTTATGGAATTAAAGACGTCCAACTACAACAAAAAGAGTTAGAACAGCGATTAACGGAACATATCCGTGCTATCAAACAATTAATCCAATAAACTTTATGAGTAAAAAATAAATTTCTTTACGAAGTCTTGACAACTCTCTCTATCTATGATAAAATTTAATGAATCTTAAATAAGGATTCATTATGATCTTCGAAAAATATTATAGTTATGATGACGTTTTATTAGTACCTAATTTATCAACATTCTCACTAGAAGAGATGTCTTTAAAGACACGCTTGATTAGTGAGATTTTTTTAAAGATTCCTATTATTTCTGCAGCAATGGATACTGTTACCGAGTTTAATATGGCCTTAAATATGGCTCTTCTAGGGGGAGCGGGGGTCATTCATAGAAATATCTCTCCCTCAGAACAAGCACATCAGGTTTCTCAGATCAAACAGTATACTATTGACCATTCTCAATATCCACTGGCAAGTGTTAATAAAAACAATCAACTCATCGTTGGAGCTGCCGTAGCTCCTTCTGATTATTTAGAAAGAATGCCTCTCTTAGAACAAATGGGAGTAGATTTTGTGGTTTTTGATGTTGCCCATGGAGATAGCTCTTTTACCTTAAATGCGATTAGTGATTGTAAAAAACGATTCCCCATTCCTATTATGGGAGGAAACGCTGCTACTACCGATGGGACAAGACGCTTAATCGAAGCGGGTACAGATGCCGTCAAAATTGGAGTGGGTGCTGGTTCGATTTGTACTACACGGATAATCTGTGGTATCGGAATTCCTCAATTATCGGCTACATTCCTCTGTGCCGACGAATGTAAAAAACATAATATTCCTTGTATTTCCGATGGAGGTCTTCGCTATTCCGGAGACATTGTAAAATCTATTGGAGCAGGAGCTAATGCCGTAATGCTGGGTAATATGCTTGCTTCTACTGTTGAATCTGCAGGAGAAAAAATCGAACGAGATGGACGATTATTCAAAAAATATCGGGGAATGGGTTCTGTGGATGCAGTATCTCAAGGAGGATCGGCTCGTTATCAAAGTGAACAAAACAAAACTATTGTGCCTGAAGGTGTCGAAGGACTCGTTCCCTGTAGTGGCTCTTTAGAAGAAATCCTCCATCAAATTGTGACTGGAGTAAAAAAAGGAATGTGGTACTGTGGGCAAAAAACAATTCCTGAGATGAACAATTATAAAAAATTTATTGAGATTACCCCTGCCGGTTTAAACGAATCCCACGCTCATGACCTTATCGGGATTAAGTCTGCTCCTAACTATCACAAATAAAGTCTTTTTCCTTGACAGAAGATTTATAATCTATTTAAAATAATATCTCTTTCAACAATTATGAAAAACAAAAAAATAAGGAAACCCTATGATTATTATTTTAGATTTCGGTAGCCAATCAACTCATTTGATTCAAAGACGTTTAAATGATTTGGGGTATCAGGCTCTTATTTTGTCCTCACAGACAAGCGTCCAAGAAATCCAAAACTATCATCCTCAAGGGATTATTTTTTCAGGTTCACCTGCTTCCGTATATGAACTGGAAGCTCCCAATTACGATTTAGCAATCCTTTCCTTACCTATTCCTAAATTAGGTATTTGTTATGGATTTCAATGTACCGTTCATCATTTAGGAGGTACGGTAACAGCAACCCCTATTCGAGAATATGGAGAATGCCCTGTCTCCCTCCAAAAAGATGATCCTCTATTCCAAAATATTCCTAAAGAATTTATCACTTGGATGTCCCATGGAGATAGTATTACTAATCTTCCCAATAATTTTATTACCCTAGCCGAATCCGAAAGCCATCCTGCAGCCGCCTACAATCAAGAATATAATTTTTGGGGATTACAATTCCACCCTGAATTAGCACACTCTCAACGAGGGTCAGAGATCCTTAATAATTTCGCCCATCATATCTGTCAGCTTAACCCTTCCGAAAATAATATAGAACACACCTTCCACAAAATTGCCCAAGAAGTCCAAGCACAAGTTAAGGATCATCAGGTATTGATTCTAGTATCAGGAGGTGTTGATTCCAGTGTCGCTGCTGCTGTCTTGCTAAAAAGTCTTAATCCCAATAACATCCATTTAATGTATATCGATACGGGACTCATGCGCAAAAATGAGAGCGAAGAAATCCGTCATATTCTGTATCAGCTTAGTGCAAAAAACGTTCATATTATTAACGCTCAAGACCGATTTTTTAAAGCCTTACATCAGGTTACCGAACCTGAAGAAAAACGCAAAATGATCGGCGATTTATTTGTACAGGTCACCATGGACGAAGTGAAAAAACTTGGGCTTCCTGAGCAGTTTTATCTTGCTCAAGGCACTTTATATACTGATCTTATCGAATCTGGTAAAGGAGTCGGGAAAAAAGCACATACGATTAAAAGCCACCACAATGTAAATTCCCCCCTCATTATCGAAAAACGAGAATCGGGATATTTAGTAGAACCTTTAAAAGATCTTTATAAAGATAATGTTCGTTCTTTAGGATTATTTTTAGGTCTTCCGGAAAATCTCATTTTTCGACACCCTTTCCCAGGTCCTGGTTTGGGAATCCGAATCATCGGAACAATTGATCCCGACAAAGTTCGTATTCTTCAAGAAGCGGATGCTATCTATATCGAAGAGCTTAGAAAACGTGATTTGTACCATAAAATATGGCAAGCCTTTGCTGTTTTTATCTCTATCAAATCTGTGGGTGTTGCCGGAGACGTTAGAAAATATGGATATACTATTGCATTACGAGCAATCGTATCGGTTGATGGTATTAGTGCCGATATTTATGATTTTTCAACAAAAGACCTCAAAGAAATATCTTCTCGAATTACCAACGAAGTTCCTGAAATTGCACGAGTGGTCTACGATATTTCTTCCAAGCCTCCAGCCACGATCGAATGGGAATGATTTACCTCATATCTCTGTCTCATCACAATGATTAAAACAAACAACTACTATTAATATCATTTTTAATCGTCTTTAAAAAATAAAAAGCTCTTCTGATAAGAGCTTTTTATTCAACCACTAATCCAAGCAAATCCTACTGTAGCGGCAAAACTGTTTTCCGGTTTATTGATATTGATAATCGTATCCGATCCATGAAAATAACGATACGTAAGCCCAATACTAAGATTTAAATTACTAAAGACGGCAATGTCAAAAAATAAGCTTGGTGCAATCACAAAATGTCCTCTCTTCTCTGTACTAATCTGAATCGTTCCATAGCCTAGAACTGTATTTAATCGGATACGGAAAATATTAAACGTTGGACTTTTATAACCAACAATAAAACCCCCGTAAATCATTGTAGCATCAAAAGGATCTCTCCCTTCAAAAGAAGCATTATAACCAAAATTACCATAAACACCAGCTCCAAGAGAAAGCCCATAAATAGATGCTCCTACAGAACCTCCCCCATAGGTAATAAATTTATTTTGTAATGCTCCAAATTGTTGTTCATAGCCAACCCAAGCAGTCCACTCGGTATCATGACCTAATAATGTAAATCCTAAGTTTGGGGTAACAAATAGAATCACTAATATTTGTAGTTTTTTTAAATACATCTCTAAACTCCTCATCAAGTCCCTAAGCAATCTATGGGGGATATTAAATTGATTTTGGAGCAGGAAATCCATATTTTTGGTGTAAGGCCTCCATTACTTTTCTTGCTCCTGTAAAGGCAAACATTAATGATCCGCCTTTACGTCCATTGACAAGATCTCCTACCATAAAAAGACCGTCTACTGATGTTTCATTATTATCTCTAAGAACAACATTCGTATCATCGTATTCTATGCCACAGTTTGCCATAAAAGCAACAGGAGAAGCTCCTCCTAGCGAATATACAATGCGATCTACGATAAGATCTTCTTTTTCTTGAAATTTGACTCGTATCTTATCACCATCTTGTTCTAAGGCTGTAATATTTGTTCCTAAACAAATATCCACAACATCGCTTAAGGCGTTTAATCGATCAATATTTAGTTGATTCATCCGAAAAATCTTATCTTGACGATAAGAGAGCGTAACATGATTATTCATCTGAGAAAGTGTTTGTACATACTCCGATGCAGAATCCCCTCCTCCGACTACTAAAATATCTAACCCTTCGACTTTTTGTTTTTGGAGTGCTAAAATATCATAGGAAACTTTGGAAAGAAGAGCTGCTGGAATAGGATAATCGGGTTTCCGTGGTTTTGAGAATACCCCGCTACTTAATACGACATACTCCGCTTCAAAGATACCATCTGTCGATTCCAAACGGAATCCCTTATCCTGTTTGATTACTTTTTGAATTTCGGTTTTATATGTTAAAGATAATTTATTGTCCAAAATAGCCTTATCGATCATTTGATAATAACCGTCTAAAGACATTAAACCGCTAAATCCTATCACTCCGGTAATCGGCACTTCAATATTTTTATAGACAGAATTAATATCTTTTCCGATAGGATAAAACTGACGAATAGAAGCACTGTTATGTTCTGATTTTTCACAAATCAATATCTCTGTTGAAGGTACGCCGGATTGAACCAATTCCGCTCCCATAGCAATCCCTGCTGGTCCTGCTCCGATTATTGCTATTTTATACATCACTTCTCCTTGATTTTATTTCTAGCTCTACTTGTTTATGTGATACACTAGATAAGAAAAATACAACCTTTAGGTGAATAATTTTTCTAATTATAGTATAGCATATTTTTTAGCAAAAGTGAAATAATATTGATATTTTACAAGGGATCAATAATCCAATCAATTCATTTTATTATTTATAATATTTAGAGTTATCTTGACAGATCAGAGCATATCATCTATAATTAAAAATATACTCATCAAGTAAGGAGCATTTGCATGAAAAATATTCTTGTGATCGGAGGAGCTGGCTATATTGGATCCCATACTGTCAAACAACTACACACTCAAGGATTTAATGTTATTGTGCTGGATAATCTTAGTAAAGGACATCGAGAAGCCATTGAAGCGATTGATCGTTCTATCCCTCTGATTCAAGGAGATTTGGGAGATTCCAAACTCTTGGGAGAAATTTTTACAAAATATTCTATTGATGCCGTGATGCATTTTGCTGCTTTAATCGAAGTAGGAGCTTCTGTATTTCATCCTGATGTTTATTATCAAAATAACGTTTGTAAAGTGCTAAGCTTATTAGATACGATGAGAACACACCACGTGAATAATTTTGTCTTTAGCAGTACGGCAGCAACCTTTGGAATCCCACAATCAGAAAAGGTTTCCGAAGCTCATCCCCAATTACCGATCAATCCTTATGGAAGTTCCAAGCTAATGGTAGAGTGGATTCTTAGAGATTATGCCCATGCCTTTCCGGAATTTAATTACTGTATCTTGAGATATTTTAACGCTTGTGGAGCAGATTTTGACGGTAAGATTGGAGCTTCTTACGATCCTGCTGCATTACTGATTACTGTCACCTTACAGGTAGCAAAAGGGAGCAGAGATTGCCTCAAGATTTTCGGCACCGATTATCCTACACCGGACGGTACGGCGATTCGTGATTATATTCATGTAGTGGATTTAGCAAAAGCCCATATTCTCGGTATGGAACGCATGCTCAAGGATAAGATTAGTGATTCGTACAATCTCGGAACAGGGCGAGGATATTCCGTTTCCGAAGTCATTAGCCTCTGTAAAAAAATTACCGGTATTGATTTTTGCGTAGAAGAGAGTACCCGTAGAGAAGGCGACCCTCCGTATTTGGTAGCAGACCCCGGCAAAGCAGAAAAACTACTCAAGTGGAAAGCGGAACACAATCTTGAAGACATGATTCGTACCGCATGGCATTGGGAACAACATAAAACTTATTAGTGCGATTAATGATCGATGATTCAAGCTAACATCACTATTAATTTAAGGAATATTATTTTTTGTTATATAGATTGGCATCATATTTTCAGAATCTAATAAAAAAGTGATCCATTGATAGGTAGAATTTTTTGTTTCTGTATATATAAGATTAGATGAGCAATACCGCTGTACGGTTTCTTCTAAATCTATACTTGGTAGACCATAACTTCTTTGGCTATCAGAACAAACAACAATCCATTTGGGAGAAAGAGTTTTAAGTGATTCTCCAAGATATTTAGAATCCCCATGATGAGGACAATGAAGAATATCTACAAAATCTTGTAAGATACAATTTTTATTTTTGGATAAGTCTCTTTCTCCAGCAGAATAAAATAAATATTTTGTTTTCGTTGATAAAAGTAAGGATAAGGTTGTTTGATTTAATTGACTATCAAATATTCTTAGGGAATGGTATCGATCTTCTAAATCTAATAAAGAGTTATTACTTTGTGCTAGGTATTCCAAAGATTCTTGAATAATCTTAGAAGTAGTAGGAACAACTTTTAGTTCATAATTACCAATAGCAAATTTCATGGGTGTGTCTACATAATGAATTACTGTATCATATTTCATACGGTTTAATAGTTTCTGATATTCATATAATGAAAAAACTATATATTGGGTTGGAAGATCTTGATATTTCTGTACGATAGCATTCATGTCTAAAAGATTAGGGACTGAAGGAAAATTAGATAGAAATGTCCTAATCCGATATCCTTGATCTAAGATCTCATTATATCCTGCAATATGATCTCTATGGATATGAGATAAAATAGCCATATCAATTTCTTTAATATTTTTACGTTTTAGATATTCCGTAATTTTAATCCGTCTTGAGTCTTTGTAAATTTCTGGATTGTTATCTCCACTATCTAAAAGGACAATGTAATCCTGATCTTGATTACGAAGAGAAAAAACGATAGAAACACCAAATCCAGTATTAAGAATATCAATAAAGTTTATCATTAAAGCCCCATGAGTGCTCTTTCTTCAGCGAGTTCTAATTCTATTTCTTGATGTGTTTTTAGGGGGGCTGGAGAACACATACTCACTAAAACATGGGCAATAAATGCAGCTATCAATGCTGGGATCACAGAATTGCCAAACAATATGAGTAGACCTTTATGATTATTGACAAATAAAGATACAGATAGTGAAACTACTAATGCAGCAATAGCCCCTTGCCACGTTGCACGTTTCCAATAACGTCCTAATAAACCTACTATTACAATGCCTGTTAGTAATGTAGATACCATACTTTGGATGTAGGTTAATAAATCTGTTGCAAAAAGTACAAAGATATAAGCAAGAAATACAAGAATAACAGATACAATACGAGCATAAGTAATCATTTTTTCTTTAGGAATTGGTTTCCCAGTAACAAGAGGAATTAAATCTCTGATAGTAATTGTGACTGCAGCCATTGCTTCTGAATCACCGGAAGATACCGTTGCTGACATCCCAGCAATTAATACAATAGAACCAATCAACGGAGAAAATACTTGTGTTGCCATATAGGGAAAAACTAACCCACCGTTTGTAATTGTAGGATCGATTGTATATGCTGCCATCCCTATAATAACAGGAAAAAATGCAAAAACAAAATAAAATACAGAAGTAATTAAAAAGCTCTTTTTCGCTTGCGTATAATTTTCAGCACTAAAAGCTCTCTGCCGATATACAGGAGTACTAAGAATATTAACTACCATTACCATCATTAAAGAAAATGCCGGTATTATTCCTGTTTTTTGATATCCTAAAAAAGATAGAGCTTCTTTAGGAATGGTATTAATAATGTTGTCCCATCCTCCAGCAACAGGAACAGCAAGAAATGCCAGTAATAAAAACCCTGTAAATAAAACTACTGCTTGTATTGTATCACTCCAAGCGAGAGCTAATAATCCCCCAACAAGAATAGCACAAGAAAATAAAATCATCATAATAAACCGAGCGGTATTAAGATCAATTCCTACAATATAATGTAGATACAAAGAGCCTCCTAACAAATGAGAGCCTGTCCATCCTACTTCTGCAAGAATTAAGATAATAGTTACCATAATTTTAAGGTGTTTATTATTTTCATAATAAGAAGCAAATTCTTCTGTCATTGTTACAAAATTTTGATTTCGACCTTTTGCCAATGTAAAAGCAAAAATAATTAGCCCTATTGTACCTCCAATACCATACAATGCTCCACCCCAACCGTTAAAATAGGCATTTCCTACAGCACCCATAGAAGATCCTGTACCGATTACTGTACCGATATTAGTCCCTAATAGTAAAATAAGTCCTAGTGCTTTACCACCAATTAGATAGTTAGAAGCTGTTTGTTGTTTCCTAGTTAAGATCCATGATAGTCCAATAATACCAATCATATAGGTCATAAAAGCATATAAAATAACCATTTATTACTCCCAAAAATAAAAGATATAATAGTATAGTATTATTTTTTTAATTAATCAAGAGATGTTTATATACTCACTCTAACGTATGTAACTACTAGCATATTATTTTATTAATACTCTTTATGGTAAATATAAGACGAACCGGTTTTTTAATATTTCTTTAGAGATAACACTAATTAATTTATTGACTAATTGATCATAATATTATGCTTCTGCCATTTTTTTCCAATTGATATATCCGTATATCGCATTACATAAATTTACTATTTTCATAATAATCACAATAAAAGAGGTACTATCACCAGACATATAGACCATAATCCACATCGAAATCGATAATACATTAACAAGAATCCACATTAACCATTGATCGGCAAATCGTAAAATAAATAATAGACTTGCGATAACAGATACAACAGTTGTAAGTGAATCCATAAAAGCTAATCTTCCACCCAATAATTTTAATATTTCTGCATAAGCGATTGTTGTAATCAATGTGCTTACAAACATTACGATCACCAATTGAAGAGATAGGTGTCTAAACTGAACTTCTCCAGTTTGATTTTTATGCTTATTCCATAAGTAAATACCAACGGCACTAGTTGGAATACTATAAAATATATTGTACATCACTTCTCCGTATAGTTTTAACTCATAACAGTATATAGCATATAATAAAGCATTAATTAATGAGAGGACAAGACCTGATATTTTACCCTTAGCCCCTAATACCAATCCGATACTTCCTGTTAAGCTCATGGCGAGCATAAACGGAGTATCTTGGTTGATCATCCATACGGTAATCATAACGGTAAAAACAGTGATAATCCATAAAATTTCTGGGAGAGTCCACCCTTTTAATAGTATTCTAATTATACTCATTAATTACTCCTTGTATTTTGTATCTTCTTGAGAGACGACTTTTGCAGCTACGTTATTTGCAAAAGTAATAATATCTTGTAAAGGTTGTTTTTTTACTAATCCTACGATAATAGCACCAATATGAGAATCTCCAGCTCCAGAAGTATTCACAATAGGGACTTTTTCTCCTTGTACATATTCTATATTGCCGTTGCTAATATACGATGCCCCTCGAATACCTAAACTTGTAATAATAAGCTCATTGGTGTTTTGATGAAGATTAATAAGCCGTGATTCCAAATCTTTTTTATCTGATAAAATGGATAATTCATTTTCATTGATATGTATAATAGGTGCTAAGTTAAATATTCTTGATAATAATTGTGCATCTATCGTATTTATTCTAGGTCCAGGAGCAAAAATCATCTTGATATGAGTGTTATTTTCTAAAAAATCGACAATATTTTTACCACTTTCTCCTTGTAATGAATATCCCGAAACGTAAGCGTATCCATAATCTTTATTATCTAATCTATCAAACCAAAAATTTTGGAAGTGTTTTTCAATACCTGATAGGGTAATAAACGTCCGTTCACCATGCTTTTCAATGAATGTATAGCAATATCCGTTATCACCTGTATTAATTGGAAGAATAGGATCGACTCCGATAGAAAATAAATATTGCCTAATCATATTTCCATAATGACCATTACCTACCGGTAGAAATGCTGTAAATTCCAAATCAAATGCTTTTAATACACTGACTACATTTAAAGCACAGCCCCCAATGTTTATTTTTTCATTATAAGCTTCGATATCTTGTCCTGTTTTGGGTAATGTATCAAGGTAAATCATGATATCAATAATAGCAGACCCTATAACAAGTACTTTAGTCATGTAGAGTTTTCCTACCTGTTTTAATAATATCGATATATTCTTCCATATTTATATTGTTATTTTTATTGATGGTCTCAATATACTCTCTATCAAATGATTCAATGCCGTATGCTGCTCCACAGATAGCGGTAGCCATGGCACCTATTGTATCTGTATCACCGCCTATATTAGCGCACAATAAAGCACATTTATTTGGGTTTTTTGTATAATATGCCATGAGTAATGCGGATGAGACAGATTCACTGGTTAAAACTCCACACCCAATTACTTTATAGATAAACTGAAGAATTTTTTCTTCATCATTTATATGGGAATTAATAAAGTTGATTCCATATTCTACTCTACTTTTTATAGAAGCACTAAAAGTCTCCTCTCCCAAACTTAAGGCATATTCTTCTATTTGAATGGCTTCTACAATAGCTTTTGGGACATCGCTATATTCCATTGCTAAAGTAACGGAAGCTGCAATCATTACAGCACCGGCTATAGAAATATCACTAAAATGAGTTTCTTTAGAAATATCTCTTATGTAATCTGCTAGACGATATAATTCATTATAATTAAATAAACATCCAATAGGGGCGATCCGCATAGCAGCTCCATTTGATAATGCTTCTTTTGCAACTTTATTAGTATCTTTTCCTTCTTTTACCAAATTTAATGCTAATTTTGAGGTAGGTCCTAAAATATTTTGTTCAAAGGCATTATTTGCTTCTGCCCATTTTAACATATTAAGTGCTATAATTTTTCCATCAGGCTTATAGTTTGTTTGCTTTAAACTATCTAAAATAACAAGAGCTTGGCTTGTATCATCCGTAAATTGCCCAGCGGTATAATTAGATGCTACAAGATTATTTTTAGGGCCGTTAAGAAAAGTTGATATACTTCCTAGTTCTCTTTGTATTTTGTTTCTATTCCATAATTCTCCAGGCATACCCATCGCATCTCCTAATGCTTGCCCATAAAGAGTGCCTTTAATTTTATTTACCATATAATATTCTCCCTAACAGCTTATTATGATAACATAATAATATTATAATTTATTTCTAATAATAATCAATAGTAATAAGATAATATTTAAATTTTATCTTATTTTATTTATAAATAAGTAATTAGTAATGAAATCTCAGAGATATGATTCACTAAAAAATTACTTGAAATTAAATTTATTCTATGTTATTCTATGGATGTTCGGTAAAGAGGTTGGTTATGTCTAATAATCTTACATTAAAAAAATATCAAATTATTGTTAGTGATATTAAGAGAGATATCTTTGATGGTAAATATGAGAAAGATGCGTTAATTCCAAGTGAAACTAATTTAATGAAAATCTATGGAATTAGTCGTATTACTGCACGGAAATCACTTGATACATTAGAATCCATGGGTTTAATTTATAAAATACAAGGGAAAGGATGTTTTGTATCTGGTAGACAGAAAAATCAATCGTTGCTAAGCATCCACAGTTACACTGATGGTATTATTAATATAGGAATGAAACCTCATCGTAAAATTCTTCAAGCTATTATTCGGACTGCAACCTCTGATGAAGCTAGTCAACTTAGAATTGCTCCTAATAGTGATATATTCGTTTTGGAACGTGTTATTTATGCTGATCAGAGCTTTCTATGCTTAGTTACTTCGATACTTCCTTATGGTTTGTTTCCAAAAATTATGGATTTTGATTTTGCTAGATTTTCTCTTTATGAAGTATTAGAAAGTGAATATGGTATTATAGTCACACGTACAGCACTTAATATTGATGCTGTTTGTATTGATAAGGAGATTGCTGATAAAATATCGTTGTCGATTTACACTCCTCTGCTACTGTTAACAATTACTGCCTACAGTAATATAACAGGAAAAAAAGATATACCTTTAGAATTATCTACATCGTACTATAATCCTAAAACGATTAGTTATTCAATCGACAAAACACTAGGGTAGGTTATTGTAGAAAAAAACAACACTTATAATTAACTCGAATCTTAAGGTAAAGTATATTGGCGATTCTCGGAGGAGGCTTTTCTGCACAAGAAAAGGTGCTTTTGGATTTACTGATCCCTCATGTGAAAGCCTTATTACCTGTGGGATTTCTAGCAGATATTGTGATCGCTAAAACCGGTAACAATGCCGGACAACTCGGAGCAATCAAACGCTTACTCGATGAGATGTAATTGATCTGTTGAATTAACAAATAAAAAGGCTTGTAATAAAGCCTTTTTATTTATGTGTATAATTGGTTCTATCTTCATTTATATGGGTATAATAATACGGTATATATCTTTTTGATCCTAGTGATATTACCTTGATTGATCGTTTGACTCAAAGAACTCCCATATTGCTTTTCGTCTTTCGTTTTCTTGTCTAGCCTTATCTATTTCTATTTGATTAAATCTTGCTTTTTTTTCGAAATCTGGGTCATTTATATCCAGCTCATACAAATTTGGTTTTACATAGAGTGTACAAGAAAGTGTCCAAAATAAGATTAAAATTACTGGCAAGATTTTAATTTTCATTACTTTACTCCTATATGTTTTTTAAATCTTCTTTTTACAATTAATTACACTATAACAGATAAAAAAGTACCTTGTCAAGATTTTCTAATGATTAATACAAAACAAGAATATTATTAATCCGCAAAAGTAAGATTGGTAAAAACATTCTTATCAGCGATACTAATATGATATTCAAACAAATATGAGGTTTGGTAATGACATTAGAGATGCTTTGTTGAATAACGATACGGATTTATTGTATAGGATCTTTAATCTACACGATATTATGCATAAGGGATTAAAGCCGATTCTAATTCTCTCAATGAAGATTTCTATAACGAATTACTTTCTATTCTGAGCTTCACCCCTAAAAAAAAGTCTATAATTAAAGTATATTCCCAACTGAAGAGTAGTTAAAAGCTTATTAAAAAACTCTTTAGGGTAGAGCTTTATCACAAGTTTTAATCAAAGAATAGTAAATCATTCAACATATGAATTCCTATATTAATAAAAAAATCTCTTTCTTATGGATTGATTATTAGGTCAATTATTGTATATAATAAAAAGATATTGGGATAAAAAACTTTCATAGGAGGCTAATATGCCTTATAATAAAAAACAGATTTTGGAGACGGTGGATTTTTTTAA
>JBOFNI010000213.1:0-2595 GCA_051658845.1 Brevinema sp.
TATGTTGTGATTGCAGAGGTAAGAGTTGTCTTACCGTGGTCAACGTGACCTAAAGTTCCCACATTTAAGTGAGGTAAAGAACGATCAAATGTAGCCATTCACATCCTCCTGAATTTTCTGTTATTTGTTATTTACGCTATTTCTTAATAAAGAAACAAGCCATTTTTTGAATTAAAAATTATTTTTTCAATCCTTCCCAAAGATTCTTTGGAAGTGGTTCATAGTGCGAAAATTCCATCGAATAAGTCCCTCGCCCTTGGGTCATCGAACGAATATCTGTCGCATAACCGAACATTTCTCCCAAAGGTACATGACAGTCGATTTCTTTCGCTCCATGTTTGGATTCCGTACCGGTAATTTTAGCACGACGCCCGGAAAGATCACCCATTACCGAACCTTCATACCCGTCCGGAGCAATGGAAACAACTTTCATCATCGGTTCGAGAATAATAGGATTCGCTTTTTGCATGGCAGCTTTCATCGCCATCGATCCAGCAAGTTTAAATGCTAACTCGGAAGAATCCACATCATGGTATGATCCTTCATATAAACGAACCTTGACATCCACCACAGGGAATCCAGCCAAAACACCATTTGAAAGTGCTTCATAACAACCTTTTTCAACAGCCGGAATGTATTCTTTCGGAATCTTCCCTCCTTTAATGTCGTCAACAAAGACGAATCCTTGTCCGACTTCGGAAGGTTCAACTTCGATAACAACATGTCCGTACTGACCTTTACCACCGGATTGTTTTGCATATTTGAAATCTTCACCAGATTTTCCTGTGATTGTTTCTCGATAAGCAACTTGAGGTTTACCAATATTCACTTCAACCTTATGTTCTCTCTTTAAACGATCACAAATAATTTCCAAATGAAGTTCTCCCATTCCGGAAATAATTGTCTGCCCTGTCTCTTCATTAGAAGACACTCTAAAAGTAGGATCTTCATCTTGTAATTTACGAAGACTTTCACCTAATTTATCTACATCTTCTTTGGTTTTTGGCTCTACGGCAACAGAAATAACCGGTTCTGGAAAATCAATTGCTTCTAAAAATATTGGTGCATTTTCAGCAGTAACACTATCTCCAGTAATTGTATCTTTCATCCCAGCGATCCCAACAATATCACCAGCACTAGCGGAATCAACTTCTTCTCTTTTATTAGCGTGCATTCGCATAATACGGGAAATTCTTTCTTTGTTGTCTTTATTAACGTTATAGACATAAGATCCTTTTTCCAAGACTCCGGAATAAATACGAGCAAATACGAGTTTTCCAATATAAGGATCAACCATCACTTTAAAAGCAAGCATCGAAAGCGGTTCTTTATCTTCAGCCTTTCGAAGGACTTCTTCTCCTTTAGGAGTAATCCCTTTCATTGGAGGAATATCTACAGGAGAAGGAAGATAATCTCGTACACCATCTAATAACGGTTGAATTCCTTTATTTTTGAGAGCAGCACCACAGAACACCGGATACATCCGCCCATCAATAGTCATCGTACGAATACCGGATTTAATCTCTTCAACATTCAAATCGTTTCCTTCAAGGAACTTATGCATCAGATTATCATCCGCCTCTGCAATCACTTCAACAAGGTGATGATGCCAAAATTCTGCATCGTCTTTCATGTTTTCAGGAATCTCTGCAATACGATACTGAAGATTCTCACCCTCATCATCCCATAAAAGAGCTCGCATTTCGACAAGATCTATGACACCTTGAAAATTATTCTCAGCACCAATAGGAATTTGTACCGGAGTCCCTTTGACTCCTAATTTTTGTTCCATAGAGTTTACGGACATCATAAAATCCGCACCCATTTTATCCATCTTGTTCATAAAAGCTAAGCGAGGAACATTATATTTATTTGCTTGTCGCCATACTGTTTCTGATTGGGGTTCAACACCGGCAGCTACGTCAAAAACAGCTACCGCACCATCCAACACACGAAGTGAACGTTCTACTTCAGCAGTAAAATCCACGTGTCCGGGAGTATCAATAATATTAATCTTAATATCATCCCAATAACAGGTCGTTGCAGCGGAAGTAATCGTAATCCCTCTTTCTTTTTCTTGTTCCATCCAATCCATTTCGGAAGCCCCTTCGTGGGTTTCTCCGAGTTTATGGGTTTTCCCAGTAAAGAACAAAATACGCTCGGTAATTGTTGTTTTACCGGCATCAATATGAGCGGCAATACCAATATTTCTTAATTTATTTTTGGCAAACTTTTTTTCAGCCATCGTCTAATCCTCTTCCTACCACTTATAATGAGCAAAGGCACGGTTTGCCTCAGCCATTTTCAGTGTGTCAGTACGTTTTTTAATGGTTGATCCAGAATTATTGAATGCATCCACTAATTCTTTCCCTAGTTTTTCTTCCATAGAATGCTCTCGTCTTTTTCTTGCAAAATCAACAAGCCATCTCAAAGCCAAAGCTAATTGACGTTCTGCACGAACATCGACAGGCACTTGATAAGTAGCACCACCAACACGTCTTGATCTCACCTCTACCGGAGGTTTGATATTATTAATTGCTGTTTCAAAAGCTTCCAATGCGGGAACTTCTGTTTTTTCCGCTAAAAATCCCATCG
>JBOFNI010000214.1:0-1108 GCA_051658845.1 Brevinema sp.
AATTTTTCTCCGTCGCCCCCGAACCGGTCCACTCTCACTCCGTCGCCTCCGAACCAGTCCACTTTTGCTCCGTCTCTCCCGAACCGGTCCAGTACTCCTGTCGTCGAGGCCGTCGTCGCCATCGCCGCAGAACCTCCGAGCCAGCCCAGTTTCGTTTCGCCTCTCCAGAACCCATCCTGCATCCTTCAGTTTTCCTCGGACCGGTCTCTTTCCGCTCCGTCACCCCCGAACCGGCCCAGTTTCGCCCTGTCTCTCCTGAACCGGTCCCGCGTCCGTCCGTCTCTCCCGATCCGCTCCAGTACCCCGGTCGTCGAGGCTGCCCAGGACACCGTAGCCGGCGTCGCCGTCGCCGCAGAGCCACCGAACCGGTCCCGGTCCCCCAGGTAGCTCCCGAACCGGCCCCGGTCTCCCAGGTAGCTCCCGAACCGGCCCCGGTCTCCCAGGTAGCTCCCGAACCGGCCCCGTCTCCCTCTGTCGCTCCCGAACCGGCCTCGTCTCCCTCTGTCGCTCCCGAACCGGCCTCGTCTCCCTCTGTCGCTCCCGAACCGGTCTCGTCGCCCTCTGTCGGTCCCGAACCGGTCTCGTCTCCCTCTGTCGTTCCCGAACCGGTCTCGTCCCCCTCTGTCGCTCCCGAACCGGCCCACTTTTCCACGGTCGCCCCAGTGGCCCTCGCGCCGTCCTCGGTCGCCCCAGTAGCTCTCGGGCCGACCACGGTCGCCCCAGTAGCTCTCGCGCCGACCACGGTCGCCCCAGTAGCTCTCGCGCCGACCACGGTCGCCCCAGCAGCTCTCGCGCCGTCCTCGGCCCCAGCTCCGACCTGCGCGGCCCGCCGGGTCCCCGGTTCACGAGGGGGCCCTGGACGCCGTAGCCGCCACCGTCGTCGCCACAGAGTCGTCGCAACGGAACCGGTCCATGCCGTTCCAGAGCCGGCCTCCGAGCCGTTCCAGTTTCCCGAGTCGGCCCCCGCGCCGTTCCAGTCTCCCGAGCCGACCTCCGAGTCGTTCCAGTCTCCCGAGCCGACCTCCGAGTCGTTCCAGTCTCCCGAGCCGACCTCCGAGTCGTTCCAGTCTCCCGAGCCGACCTCCGAGTCGTTCCAGTCTCCCGAGCC
>JBOFNI010000215.1:0-1733 GCA_051658845.1 Brevinema sp.
ATTCGTTAAACAATAAATCTTGAATAATATTTGTAGCAAAAGGATTTTTCTCTCGATAATCAAATTCCGGAGAAATAAATTCCGTAAAGGGAGTTACAAAAAAAATAATATCGTATTTTCTATTCCGATCACGGCAAGAGCTTTCATAATCATTAAAAAAATGACTTAATTTTTTTCCTTCAACAACCATCTCTTTGATCTCGTCATAGGCAAAACGAGATAAACCGTTTTTGAGATAAACAGCATAGTCTAAATAAGAACGATCGGACACCATTCCTTTACCGATAAGATCCGCCCTTAGCTCGGTTTCTATTTTACGTTGTAAAATAGTCGTTTCAAAATTGATAAAATTGATTGGCGTATCAATGGCGAATCCTTGCTCCAAAAACTCTCTTGCAAACTCAGGAATATATGTGCTCTCCAATATCTCTGCCAACCACAATGCCAAGGTGGTTTTTCCAATTCCGTGCGTCCCCGTAAATGAAATATTCATCTTAAATCTCCGTTCTTTTAAGAATATGCTCTGCAATATAAGTCGCTATTTTTTTTGAAGCTCCTCGTTGTCCCATCCGTTCCAGTCCCACAGCTCCACGTCTTGCCCTTTCCTTAGGATCACTCACCAATCGTTTAATCGCTTGTACAACTCCTTGAGGATAATTCTTCTCATAGATAAAGGCTTCTCCTAATAACTTTTCATACTCTTTCATTCGAGATACCGAGCTTTGTGGTCCTGTCCCTTTAAAACCAATGATTGGTTTTCCTAAACCAGCAATCTGATCCCCCACTGTTCCTGCCAAACTAATTCCAAAATCACAAGATGTTGCTATTTGATCAAAATAAGGACTGGTATAATGATAGATTTTTTGGATTCCTTTAACCCATACGCGAATATCTTTTGATGTCCCTTTAAGAGTCCAATGATGTTGTCGAAAAATATCTTCTATTTTTTCTAAATTTAAACTGGAAGCCTGCACAAAAGCCCAATGGATTTTAATATCAAGCATGGAAATAAGATTCAGCATCAAAGCCCAATTTTTATACGATTCTTCCCGACTTCCTGGCAATAACGCAACAATCGGCTCATCTGCTAAAACTTTTGTCGGATGTTCGGCTAAGAGATCTTGCATTAGATTCCCATAATATAGAGCCTCAATACCCGATTCCAAGAAATTATCGGTCGTAATCTGATCTCTTGGAAATACAATCGACGCATATTTTTTGATATATTTTTTTTCGATCTGAAAATGTTCTTGTATATAATCCGATTTAGCCGTAGGAATAAACACCAAAGGAATATTTTTATTTTTTATCGCAGAAATAGCCAGCATCATCAATAAAAAATCACCAACAACAATCACCATATCGAGATTATAGTTACTCCATTTTTTAAGCATAGATCGTAATCTGAAAATATTCAAAAAAGAACCCGCACTCAAATCTGCAATAAATCCTCCTATCGATCTTGTAGGAAATCCTCCAGACGGCGACATCCCCCCCGAAAAAAAGGTTGGGAAGCGTTCTTCTTGAAACCAACGCCCTGAGCTTACCAAAGATCCTCCGACAAATTGATAGTCATCTCTTTGTTGAAGTTCTCCACGGAGTTCTTTCATTAAGTTTGCGGCCATCATTTCTTCTGCATAGCCGTTTGCAATAACACAGATTGTTTTTTTCATCACGATTCCTTCTTCATTTGAAGTTTAGATCCTAAAGCAATTAAAATCATAAATAACGTA
>JBOFNI010000216.1:0-16885 GCA_051658845.1 Brevinema sp.
TTTCATAGAAAATCATACCGTATTGATTGGAATAAACTAATGGAGCTCTAGTATTGCTAAAAGTGATAACTTTTGTATGGATATTAGTATGATTAATATTTGTAAAAACAGTATCTTGAAGAAAAAAGATAGGGTATAATGTATCTTTAGAAAAGTATTCATCAAATATAGAAAAGTCTTGTTTTTCAATAGATGAAATAATATTTTGTAATTCTGTAATTTTCTCTTGTTCTTTATTGTCAGCACAACTACTAATAATTAATAGTAATATTAATAAATATTTCATTATATACCTCTTTAGAGAATAGGGAGTACACTATTGTCTTATCCAGCGAAACAAAGTGAAACAGGGATAGAAAAATATGAACCTTTAGGTAACTCTCTCTAATTTTTTTCAAAAATAGACAGAGTAAAATTTTTATTATCCAGCGAAGCAAGGTTGGGAATAGTATGTATAACAAGACCCATAGGATAATATATATTATAGATCTCGTTTTATCAGAAAAATCAAACGAGACATGACACCTCTTGTAAAACAATCTTTTGTGTAACAAATACAAAGATAAAGATATGATACAAATACCATTACAAAAATATTTCATTTTTCAAGAGTATCTTAAGCAATTACAGGATCTAAACGACTGGTTGCTCCCAGAGAACATCTATAATCAAAAACAGCATCTTAGGATGCTGTTTTTTTTTGTGTTATATTAGATGGACTTGTTTTAATATGAAAAATAAAATAATAGTAGAGAAAGATGATTAAAAACATCATTATTCCTTTTACTATAATCTTATCAACCGTAAAAAAAGGAATAAGCATCATCCCAGTGGCAAAGGACGTTAGGATAATTTTGGTACGAAAAGGTAAGGAACGATTTTCGGCAAAAGTTTTTAGGTGTTTTTCATAAATTTTTGTGTTAATAAACCATGTATGAAACCGTTCTGAACCTTTTGCATAACAAAAAAGAGTCAGTAATAAAAACGGAGTTGTAGGTAAAATAGGAATCAAGATCCCTATTACCCCCAGTCCTAGTGATATACTACCCAAAAAAAGGTAGATTAATTTTAAAATATTCATATATAAGTACCTACCAAAAATAAGATTAATATTTATTATAACATAATACTTGTTTATTTTCAAGCTTTTATTAGAGTCATTGACATCTAGTTCATAGGTAATTTCTATATTTAAGATGTTTCTTATTCTACTAATTATTTTTTATCTTAACCAGCACAACCTCTTTTTGGTTCATAGTTTCCTATTATCTGGATCTCCTCCATTCTGCAATAGAATGTCCACCATTTTTTCATCAGCATAAGCCCCAGATCGATATTGATTAAAAGGAGTTTCACCATAATGATTCGTTTGGTTTAAATCAAGTTTTTAATTCTTGGAGATATTTTATATTTTTTGTAAATACAACATTCTTGAGAAACTTGCATACAGAGTGATAGCCTCTATATTAAAGGAATTATAGAGATTGAGAACAAAATGTTTGATACCTATTTTATTGACATTTTTATTTTATTAATATATAATAAGTAAAATACCCAATTTCTCCAAAATTGGGTGAAAAAAATTTTATTATCACTATGTATATTAGGTACATTACAATGTACTGTATCTAATAAAGAAAATACTCAGAGTACATTTTTAGACAATATCAGAGGTAGCAATACTTTAGGTCACAAACAAATTGTTACAACATCTAACGGTAACATTTTGGAAGGTGATATTGTATTGTATTTTTATGTCGAACAAAAAGATAGTAAGACTGCTTACTATCAAGCTAATACAGAAAGTAAAGGATATGTTGGTATTAGAATTGACAACAAAAATCTTATTCTCTATCAAAAAAATAAATTAGAACCTTGGACTAAAATGTCAGAAGTCCAATTTACAACAGAACATCAAGTAGATCCAGATCCTAATCCAGATCCAGACTCTTTTATCAACAATATTAATAAGATCACTCAATTTTACGGTAAAGAAATAAAAGTATCACAAGACGGAAGTTTTAGAGCAAGGCTCACAAATTTTACCTTAATAGAAGAACAAGCTCCAGATTCAGCTATCTATTCTGTAGCACAAATAGGTTCTCCTGTAAAATACGTAGGGCTAAAGATAGTAAATAATAGTATTATCCTTTTTAATAATAATGATCGTTGGACTTCTATACAAGATGTGAAATTTGAAAATCCGTACAAATTTTCAGGTTCTTATCTAAATGCTTTTTTAACAAAGCTTGAGAATGCAAGAAATTTAGAATTCCATACCATACCTACTACTATTTCCGCACATTCTTCAAATAGTGGAAGTTTTGTTATACGAGGGATAGATATAGGACCACGCTTGACCAATCCACAATATACAACCAACTATATGCTTCTTGTAGAAGGGAGTGATACAGGTATTTATAGTGTTGGAGAAAACCAGTATATAGGGATAAAACTGAATAATAATAATAAACTCACTCTTTATCAAAAAAACAAATCCACACCTTGGTCCTCCGCAAAAGATGTTTCGTTTAGTACAACTCATGAATTTGGAGGTTTTGACGAGTTTTTTTGGGAAAAAAGATCAACTTCTCCTACGTTTAGTTCTTTTAATGGGGATAAAGGCTTCTTTGTTGATGCAATTTATAAAAGAGCGATGTATTCAGATGCGGAAAAAATAAAATATATGTGTACTTCTAACCCTTGGCGTGCAGTTAGTAGTGTTGATTTTCCTCATACTCGTAATCCTAAAATGGTCGTAAAAGATGGTAGAACTATCTTAACAGGGTTTGATAATTCATACAATAGAATTAATTTTTATAATCCTCCTTCAGCTTCTGGATGGACTCCATACATTCGCTATACCTATCCTAGCAACCCTCCCACTGGAGGCATTGAATATGCTATCGATAGTTATAATAATGTAACATATTTATTTGTAAAAACATCTAACTCTAAACTGGAATTACTAAGATCTGTTAGTGGTGTTTTTAATAAGATCACAGAAATTACAGTAAATAGTACGTATGGAGCAAAAATAAAAAAGATCCATGTCCTCAATGATCAGAAAATTTATTTAACGTATTACGATGGAAATACGCCAACCCAAAATATAAAAATAGCTCTATGGGATGGTCGTAGAATTATAGATGTAGCTACGCTTCCTACCACTTGGATCGACTCTACGGTGGATAATGGTCTATTATATGTTACTTATAGACAAAATTCTACATTGTTCGTAAAAAGTACCAGTGCTACCAGTCTTCAAACAATAGGCTCTCTCTCTACTAGTGCTTATTCTCATTATATCGCTGTAAGGCAAGGACATATATATATTGCCTCTGCAGAACCCAATAACAAGGTTGATATTTTCCATTATAGAAATTCCAGATTAGAGCCAATTAAAACTCTATCTTTACCTCGATCACAAACCTATACTGATACCATTGGGTTTGATACTGATCTTAAAGGGAATTTAAGTATTGTGATCCAAAATAGTAGTAGACAATTTGAACTTTATGAGTTTTCGAGATTTGCACAACCTTAGTAATTGTGAATTTTTTTATTGAGGATTATTTGATATACCAATGTTATCAAGAAGCTTTAATCAGATATTTTAAATTTACTCCCCCATATATTGTTTATGGGGGAGTCTTTATATAAATAAATTATACATCTCTATTGATTATCTATGTTACTAGGATTATAATTACGCTAATTGTTTTTTTATTTCAGCCGCTAAAAATTCTACATCTGCACCAATAATTACTTGAACAGAGTCATCCATGATGATTATCCCTTTAGAACCAAGTTTTTTGATTTCAGCCTCATTTACTTGCTTAGGATCGTGTAATTTTAATCTTAATCTTGTTACACAATTAGTAATCTCTTTAAAATTACCTTTGCCTCCAAGTTGTTCTATATAAAGCGGAGCTAATTTGGAATACTCAGAAAATCCTGTTGTTATATTATTGTTTTCTATTTCTTCTTCAAGGCCAGGAGTTTGTAATTTAAGGATTTTAATAAGCCCCATAAAAGTAATAAAATAAAGAGCAAAGAATCCTACACCGACCAAGAGGATCATACCTGTATTAGTACCATATTTCCAAGAAAGCACTAAGTCAATCAATCCTCCAGAAAAAGTAAATCCAGCTTTAATGCCCAAAATATAACTAACTGCATAGCTTAATCCCATAAAAATAGCGTGAACGACAAATAAAATGGGAGCAACAAACAAAAATGAAAACTCTATCGGTTCCGTAACCCCCGTTAATAAAGATGTCAATGCTACACTGAAAAATAATCCAGCAACAATATTTCTTCTTTCTTTAGGCACAGAAAGGTACATTGCTAAAGCTGCTGCAGGAAGACCAAAAATCATAACTGGAAAAAATCCTGTCATAAAGACGCCGGCAGTAGGGTCTCCGGCAAAGAACCTATTTAGATCACCAATAACAGTATTACCGGAAGTATCTGTATATGTTCCAAGGGCAAAATAGGCATATTTTTCGATGATATGTTGTAACCCAAAAGGAATCAAAGTACGGTTGAAAAATCCATAGAAAAATAAACCAATTGCACCAGCAGAAGTAATCCAGTTACCAAGATTTTCGATACCCATACTTACAGAAGGCCAAACAGTACCTAAGAATATCGCTACTACGACAGAAATAAGTCCAGCCATAATAGGAACAAACCTTTTTCCCCCAAAGAATGCTAAGAAAACAGGTAATTTTGTTAGATGAAACGCATTATAGGTGTATCCTCCAATAAAACCAGCGATCACACCACCAAAAATCATAAGATCATTTGTTTCATTGATAATTTTTGTAATACCAACAAGGATCAGATAAGCAGTTGCACCGGCTAGTCCTGCAGAGATATCTCTATCTTGAGCCAAACCTCCTGCAATACCAATCGCAAACAATAAAGCAAGATTACTAAAAATCACAAGACCAGCTTCGGTAATAATAGGATTGTTAAGCAAATCCGGTTGCCCTAAACGTAACAATAAACCCGCAATTGGTAGTACGGCAATTGGTAATACAAGAGCCTGTCCAATTTTCTGTAATTCACTAAGAAAGCTGTTGAATAGTTTAGAAACTTTCATAAGATACTCCTTTAAAAAAACTCATAGAGTTTGTATTGCTTACATCCTTGTAGAAAGTCTTATCTATTTCTATCTAATACTATTCACGTTAGAATATACAAACTGCTATGAGCAATTAATATGAATCTACTACGTGAATAGTATATTAGAAAAGAGAGAACATTCCTTTGAAATAAAAAAAAGAACTATCCATAGATAATCCCATACTTTTATCTCAAAGTATAAGATAGAAATATATAAGGTAGATTATTTCTAATCTACAAGAACGTAAGCATTACTATTATAATAAAAAATAAGATGTTTGTCAAGAAAATATTAGAACAAAGAAAACGTATTTTATTATCATTCATCATATAATCGCTTAAAAATATCATAACTTGAATTTTTGATAATCTGTTGTTGACAAAATGAATAACTTTGCTATAATATATTAAGATTTAAATCCATTAGAATTAATATTTTTAGGAGAAGACCGTATGTATTTAATTTTTAGTATACTCATATTATTTACCATATCCTGTACACCAAACCCTCGTGGTATGGGGCAAGGATTTGGGGGTCCAATTACTGTGAGATTAACAATGGATCAAGATAATATTACCGATCTTAACATCCAAACACATAATGAAACACCTTGTCTTATGGATAGAGCATGGCCTGTTCTTAAAGAACGTATTCTTACGGCAAATACCCCTCTTGTAGATAATGTTTCCGGTGCTACCTATACCTCTTTTGGAATTAAAACAGCTGTCGCCAAAGCATTAATAGTAGCAAACAAGAAAGCTCCAAACATCGCCCTCAAATATGATAATCCCAATCCAGAAACAACGATTGATGATGTCCAAACCGATCTTGTCATTATCGGAGGAGGTCCTGCAGGACTTTCAGCTGCTCTTACAGCTTATGAAAATGGAGTATCTAATATTATAATTGTCGAAAAATTAGATATTCTGAGTGGTAACGGAAAATTCGATAAAAATTTCTACGATATGGTTAATTCTCAAGGACAAAGAAATCGTGGAATTATGGACAGTGCTGATCGTTTTTATGAAGATATGATCAACAGGCATCAAGGTGATGATACCAATCGTTTACGAGTATTAGCAGATTATTCTGCAACAACAGATGCTTGGCTCAGAACACATAAGGTAACACTTGATTACGTCAACGTAGATACTAATGGTCCAGATGATATGCCTCGGGATCACCAAGTATCCGAAGATATCTATGCTGGAGATCATCTTCAACGAGGTTTAGAACAATCTCTTAGTAATACTTCAATAGATATTAGAACAGGAACAGAAGGCTTGGATCTTGTTATGGATGGATCATCCGTCAAAGGTGTCCGTGTAAAAAATCGGGACAAACAAAATTATACTATCTACGCAAAGGCTGTGTTGATCGCCACAGGTGGCTTCTCTGCCAATAAAGATCTAATTGCAATATACAACAAGTCCTACGCTCAATTAGTCACTTCAAACCAAGAAAAAAATCTTGGAGATTTTATTCCTTTATTCCAAAAATACGGTATGGCACTTAAAAATCTTGATATATTCAATATTTTTCCCTATACTATTGTTCAAAATAGGGCATTAACAGGATCTAGTGAACTAGATGTTGACTTTATTTTAATTAATAAAAACGGAGTTCGATTTGCTAAAGAAAGAGGTCTTTCTCGTCTTCAATTTACCGATATTATGCTTGAACAACCCAGTCAAATGGCATTTTATGTTTTTGACGATATTTCCCGTGCTGCCGGTCCACGAATTCGAGCTCATGTTAAAAAGGGCTACGCTTTAGAAGGGAAAACACTTGACGAACTGGCACAAAAAATGAGTGTTGATGTTACTGTTTTCAAACAAAGTATTGAGGATTATAACAAAATTATTAAAGGAGAAGTAGAAGATCCGTTTGGCAGACCTGTCTATAAAAGAGAGTTTTCCGCTAAAGGTCCTTATTTCGCCATAGCTGTACGCCCAGCTGTACATATGACGAGAGGTGGTGTGGTTGTTAATGCTAAAGGTGAAGTTCAATCAACTAATAATACTTCTATCCGAGGTCTATACGCAGCAGGAGAAGTAACGGATATTCAAGATGGTGCTTATATGGCTGCCGTAGCTTTAGGAAGAGCAACCGCAGATAATATTACCCAATACCTTAATAATTAATTTTATAAGTAATGATCTAAATTTCCCTTTGATTATATAATTTAGATTACAAATACCACCTTTCTTATACAGAACAAGCTGAAGATATCAAGTACATTCATTAGTTAAATTATAGGGTACAAGTTTTAAAGAAATATAGAATCTGTTTAGATATATTTAGGAGGAAATAATGTCTACAAAAATCAAAATTCCATTATTTAAACCAGCAGATTTAGACGCAACTATCGGAGTATTTTTTGATGGTTTTTCTAAGGTCATTATCGCAATTGCGGTATTAATGGGAACCTTTTCATTGTCAACTGATATGGTATTTGGTAAGGCAATGCCAGGATTAGCTTTCGGATCACTTTTATTACACGGTGCCTTATGGTTATATTATCGTAAAATCGCCCAACAACGAGGGGATGCTGATCTTGTTGCTATTCCTGCTGGGATTCAAGCAGGTCGATTGTTTATTTGGCTCTTTAGCATCATGCTTCCTGTTTTTTTATCAACAAACGATGCAAATCTTGCATTCTATGTCGGAGTACTTGCTAATCTGTTTGGTTCAATAGTCTTTATTGCCGGAGCATTTTTTGTTCCTCCATTAATCAAGATTGTACCCCCTGCCGCTTTATTTGGTGCCTTAGGAGGTGCAGCACTTGCATTTTTAGTCTTACAATCAATAAGTAGTATTTTTGTCCTGCCATTAGCAGGGTGGATCGCTTTATTAACATTATTTACTATTTATTTAGGGCGTATTGAGATTAAAATTCCTGCCGCTTTAATTTCGATAGGTATTGGTGCGACAGTAGCTTGGGCTACCGGTAAAATGAGTATAGATGCTGTTGGTCAATCATTACAAACAATCGGTTTGTATCTACCACGTACTGATTTTGCTATCTTTACCCCTGAAGTAATCAGCCATACCTTAAATTATCTTCCTATCATTATCATTTTTTCTATTGGTGAAGTGATCGGAGGAATCCAAGCAGTAGAACAAGCAAAAGAAGTTGGTGACGATTATTTTGAAGCAAAGCCTCCACTGGTTATTGCCGGTGTAACGAATCTTATTAGTGCATTTTTTGGAAATTTCTGTGCTTTTGGTTTGTATTGGGGTTATCCTGGATGGAAAAAAGTCAATGCAGGAACAGGATATCATTTAGGAGCTGCTATTATCTTCTTATTAATAGGATATACTGGTTTAGCGGCGATTATTAATGTCTTTATCCCAGAAGCAGTCGTTCTTCCTATTTTAATGTTTATCGGAATTGTTAGTGTATCACAAGCATTTGAAGTCGTTGATAAGAAATATTTTCCCGCTACTATTGCGGCTATTGCTTTTATTCTCGTCCAATATATAAAAGATAATGCTGCTCCAGAGTCTTTCCCTAGTTTTGAAGTATTACGTTATGGAGCTGTTTTTATTGCCATGATTTTCGCTTCTATACTTACCTATATTATTGATAATAAATGGATTAATGTAAGTTATGCAGCTTTAATTGGACTTGGTTTAACATTAATAGGAATGATTCATTCACCAGGACTTATTTTTACAGCATCATACCAACCAAACATGGAATTCACTGCTATTTATACAATAACCGCCCTTGTATTCTTTATTCTTGAAAAAATTCAGTTTAACAAAAAAGCGAATCATTAAATATGGGTTAATATAAAATATTTCACTTCACCTTATACCGTTGAAGAGTTATTTTTAGAGGTTAAACCTGAATTAGTAAATCGTTTTATAGAATGTAATCATGAGATATAGACACTTTGTTTAGCGAAATATCTAGGATTTCCATAGTAAGGAAGTTTGGGTAAGTGATACGATAAAAGGTCAGATTACAACCGTAGTTTTTTGGATAGATATTAAACTATGGAAAGTAATTGATCATGACTCGCTCATAGAAAACGATAAGATTTTCACTCAAAAAAATAGGAGCTGAAAATTTTAAATTAGTAGAAGCCATCCATGAGATAAACCAACACTATAAAGTCTATTCTTATGGAAATTACAATTAGGATATATATTATGAAAAAAACACTTATATTTTTTGGAGCAGCACGTATTAAAGGTCATACAAAACGATTACTAGATATTTTTTGCGAACATCTTGAAGGAGATGTTGAAATTTTAGATGCATACCGTATTCAGTATTCCGATAAAGCAATTGCTCCTTGTACAGATTGTCGTTATTGTTGGAGAACAAGAGCTTGCTCTATTAAAGATTCAATGACAGATATTTATCAAAAGATTGATGATGCAGATAACATTATTTTTGCTTCTCCAATGTATTTTCACAGTGTTACTGGTCCTTTAAAAACGATTATTGATCGTCTTCAAGTATTTTGGGCATCTCACGTCCGTAAAGATAAACCGGAACATCCACTAAAAAAAGGAGGCATTATTATGGTTGGTGGTGCTCCATCGTTTCCAAACCAATTTTTAGCAGGGGAAATTGTCCTTGCAGGAACCTTAAAAGATATTGATGCTGAATGCTTAGGTACAGTTTGTATGCCTAATAGTGATCACGATTCTATTGATACACATCCCGAAATTCGAGAAAAGTTAATCGCTTTCGCAAAGAAATTTAATTAAAATTTTATTCTATAAAAGAGGTGTAACGATGAGATTACAAGATAAAGTTGCTATTATTACTGGAGCAAGCTCCGGTATTGGAAAAGGAATCACTTTAGAATTTTTAAAGCAAGGTGCAAAAGTTTTAGGCTGTGGTTTGGAAGAAGATACAGATTTTAAGCATGAAAATTTTGCTTATATCAAAGTTAATTTTATGAACCCTGGAGATATTGAAAAAATCGTTCCTAAAGCATTAGATACTTTCGGTAAACTAACAACAGTAGTTAATTGTGCCGGAATCACTTTAGAAGGATCGATAGAGGAAAGCTCCTTAGAAGATTTTAAAAAACAATTCACAATTAATGTAGACAGTATATTCTTACTCTGTAAATCTGCTGTTAAAGAATTAAAAAAGCATGCAGGTGCTAGTATTATTAATATCGGTTCGGATTTAGGTGTCCGACCTATTCCTGGTCGTGTTGGATATTCTCCTAGTAAGGCAGCTGTCATTATGCTTAGTAAGTGTATGGCAGTAGAATTAGCACCTACTGTCCGAGTTAATGTAATCAATCCAGGCTTGGTATTAACTCCAATGATTAGTCATCGTGTAGAAAAAGAAGGAGAAGCTCTCCTTAAAGCATACGCAGATATATATCCTCTCAAACGTATGGGTACACTTCAAGATATGGCTCAAGCTGCTGTTTATTTGGCAAGCGATGACAGCACATTTATCACCGGAGAAACACTAAACGTTTGTGGTGGAAGTTTAATTTAAGAAAAATTTTCCACCGACAATATTATATACAGAAGTAATTGAATCAAAACTTATTTATAAAGGAGAAAAAAATGAAACACAATCTTCCAAAAATGATTTTAGATGCAGAACAAATTAAAATGAAACCTATTTATAAGAGTGACACCCTCTCTCACCAAAAAAATGAAGGAGCCGATTCTCCAAAAATTAGAGAAGTCTATGGATTCCCTTTAAATTTTGGTGATATTCCTGAAGACCGCCCTTTGGCAATGACATCTTTAGTATCATCTATTGATGGACGAATTATATTTCCCGATGAACCTGAAGGACCTAAAGTAGCTCGTGAAAATCGAATGGATCCTAATGGAGCGTTAGCCGATTGGTGGATTCTTAATCTTCTACGCACAGCATGTGACGGTATTATTATTGGGATTAATACTTTAATAGCCGAATCTGATTATACAGGTCATATTTTTGATCAAGATTTAGAAGATATTCGTATTGCACGAGGACAACACCCTATCCCTTGGAATATTATTACAACAGTAGGTGAGGATAATTTTCCATTTGATCATATATTGTTTCAAGAATCAAGTGTTCGTAAAATCATTAGTGTTCCTATAGATGCTATTTCAAAAATTGAATCAAAGATTAAAACCCCATACTTTCTGATCAAGTTTGAAGATCTAAAGTCTATTACTCCCGAAAAAATAGAATTACTAAAAAGTAATGAAGATAAGCTTTTAATTATTGCAACCGGTTCTCAATTTCCAGATTCCAAAGTATTTTTGAATGTTTTACGTAAATTTGGGTTACAAAAAGTCTTAGTAGAATCTCCCGGTTATATGCAGTTTTTACTTTCTCAGCAATTAATGGATGAATTTTTTCTCAATCGCTCCTGTTTATATATTGGTGGGAATGCTCTTTCCATTGGACAATCCGGTAACTCATTTACCGTGAAAGATCATCCCCATGCACAAGTATTATCTATCCATGCCCACAGTGATTACTTCTTCTACTATCGGTATCAGTTTATTTATAATCGTTAATAAGCAAAATAGCTCGATTTACTTTATTCATACCTATACTGATCTTAGTATAGGTATGAATATTTTTAATATATAAGAGTTACTTTTTTTTATTCATAAATATTATCTATTTTTAGCTTGCATTATCTTCATACTATGTTATAATATCTAAAGAGAGAGATAATAGGAGTGAATATGTTATACGAAAAATTTGGATTTACCAGTAAAGAACAATGGAGAAGTTTCTTAACAGTGGTAACATCCGGACAAATTATTTATAGTGCCTTCGAAGCATGGAAAGCCAGTTTTTATACCCCATTATTGGAATTTTTAAATATTAGCAATGCTCAATTTGGTATATTATTTACCGTAATCGGATCTTCATTGTTTTTTTATGCACCGGCAGGTTGGCTAAACAATCGGTTTACAACCAGACATTTATTAGTTTGGGGTTTGACCTTACGGGTAATAGGTACACTCTTTATTATTCTTATTCCAAATCTAAATTTTTATGTATTATGTGCTGTTGCTTTATCTTGGGGAATTGTTGATTCATTTTTTTGGCCAGCTGTCTTAAATGGAACCCGTCTTTTTTCCAATCCATCCAATCAAGGGCAGGCATTTGGTCTTTTAGAATCAATCCGTAGAGCCATGGAATTAGGGATGAACCTCGTTGCATTAGCACTTTTTAGTTTATTAGGTGCTGATGCTAATGCGATAAGAATTGTGATGGCTCTCTATACATGTTTTATTGCCCTTTGGATACTTTTGGTACTAAAATTTGTTCCTAATCTCCAACTGTTAAAATCCGAAAGTAATGAAGAAAAAAATAAAGAGGCATTTCGAGGATTACTTAGAGCAATGACCTATCCTGAAGTATGGCTTGCTGGTATGATCGGAATGGCAGTCTATACATGCTATATTAGTGTTGTCTACTCAGTACCGTATATGCAGAATGTTTTTAACATTTCTTCCGAGCAGGTCGCTCTTTTTGGCTTATTTAATGCGTCTGGGATCGGTATAGCCGGAGGATTAATAGCCGGAATCCTAGGAGATAAAGTATTTAAATCACCTACAAGAATGCTCCAGTATGCCTTATTTATGATTTTTATTATGCTTGTTATTATCATTGTTACTCCAAAAACTCCTAATATGCTTTTTATGAATTTAATTTTTATGTTTACTTATTCTCTCTTTATTTTTATTGCCCGATCTGTATTTTTTGCCCCTATTGGAGAAGCCAATATTCCCAAAGAATTTAGTGGATCGGCAATGTCTATCGGTAGTATTTTTACCTATTCTCCTGCATTTTGGGCATACGGGGTTAATGGCTATATTCTTGACCAGAATATCAACACTCCGGAAATAGGGTATCAATATATTTTCTCAATAGGAGCATCCTTTGCATTAATCGGCTGTATTTCAGCGGTGATTTTAACACGAATTATCCGTAAAAAACAAACTGTATAAAGGAGAGTTTGATGTATTTAGATAAGATTATTGCCCATAGAGGGTATTCCTCAGCATACCCAGAAAATACCCTCTTAGCATTTGAGAAAGCAATAGAATTAGGCGTAACATGTATCGAAACTGACGTTACTATATTAAAGGACGGTACTTTAGTATTATTTCATGATTACTTGACAAACGATCATACGAATTATCAAGGGATTATCCACGATTTAAGTGCTCAATCAATTCAAGAAGTTGATGCAGGATCATGGAAAAATAAACAATTTGAAAATCTCCGTATCCCAACCCTAACACAGCTACTAGAATTAGCAAAAAAGACGAATACTCGTCTCAATTTAGAACTCAAAGGAGAAGCTTCACAAAATGAACAATATTGGGATTCTATTGTAGAAAAAACTATTGAGACCGTTCATCAAATGAACGTACAAGATTTGGTATTTTATTCCAGTTTTGAATTTCCCATGCTCAGAACTCTAAAATCTCTTGACCCTAAAGCTTTATTTGGAATATTACTATGGGAAGAAACTGATCATTGGAAAGAAATCGCTGATGAACTACACCCTCAAGCAATCCATTTATACGATAAAACAGTTACTCCAAGTCTTATCGCCGATATTAAGAAAGAAAACTATGAAATATACGTGTATACAGTAAATGATCAAGAATCTGTAGAACAGTTTTTCAAAATGGGTGTTGACGGAATTTTTACTGATAAACCCAATCTCTTTATATAACTACAACATGATTATCGTTTTCTTAAAAAATAGGGCTACATACTGATCAATCTTTATAGAATATAAATAATAGGGAACAAATGTTCCCTATTATTTATATTCTATAAAGATTGATAGATTTGCTCCTCTCAAAAAGACAAACAATATTTTAGCATATTTATCTACTTAGGATCATCAAAGCCCAAAAACCAAGTGGCAATGAAACCTACAACATAAGCGGCAAGTATAGCAAACAAGTAGGAAAGCATTTTTTCCGGAGTAATCGCTGCCGTCAGTAGTATTCCTGATAATCCACCAGGAATAAGAGCGCCTACTTGAAAGAGAGCAACAAAACCTCCACCTACAGCTCCACCGATACAAGCACCAAGAAATGGCTTACCGAGAGGGAGAGTAACCCCATAAATTAAAGGTTCCCCTACTCCTAATACGCCTGGTACTAAGCCACTCTTAGCAGTATCTTTGAGTTTTTGATTACGAGTTTTCACAAGAACGGCTATTGCAGCACCGACTTGACCTGCTCCAGACATAGCCAATACAGGTAGAAGGTTGTTTACCTTATAAGTATTAAGCATATCTGTCATAATAGGCACAAGTCCTTGATGGATACCTGTCATGACTAAAGGTAAGAATGTCCCTCCTAGGATAAAACCAGCTAAAAAACCTCCACCATCTAAAAGAGCCGTTGCTCCCGAGCCGATACCGGTTGAGAGTGCTCCACCAATAGGCTGAATGACCAGTAATACGATAGGTGTCGATATAATAAGGGTAAAAAGTGAAGTGAAAAATAAATCTAGTGCATTAGGCATATACTTACGAATAAAAATTTCTACTTTGGCAACAAAAAATCCTGCCATCAAAATAGCAAATATCCCTCCACGCCCTGCAACAAATTGAATACCTAATAATGAAATATTGTTTAATTCCGGATTGAAAAGAATAGCAGCCATAATCATTCCCATAACAGGACTTCCACCTGCTTCTTTAGCAGTATTAGCACCAATCATCGCATTCATATAAAAGAAGACAGCTCCTCCCATGAGAGAAATTAATTTGACCAAATTAGGGTACTGTTCCCCAAATCCCCCTGCAAGTAATGGGCTTCTAAGGATATTAGAAATCCCTAAAAGTAAACCACAAGCAATAAAACCCGGAATTAACGGAATAAAGATATTACTGAATATCTTTAGAGAAGCTCCCATACTGGTGCCATATTTTTGTTTAGCCTCGGCTTTAATTGTATCGGCATCCTTGACCGTAAGGCGAGCATCTATCAGTTCTCGAACCTTTTGAGCTGTACCTGGTCCTACCACAACCTGCATCAGGCCATCTTCTTCTATAATCCCCATAACTCCATCAAGATCTTTTAAGGTACTAATATCAGCCTTATCTCTATCTTTTAACCCAAGACGAACACGCGTCATACAATTAACGGAACTGGCAATATTATCTGCTCCGCCTGATAAGGTAATAATACCATCTGCTAGTTTACTAAATTTTGAACTCATTATATACTCCTTTTTTATTTGTCTGTTTTATCTGTAAAAATCCATTTATCATTAGGACGGATATAATCTACAAGAATCCCCCCATCAGTAATATAACCAAGTACATTTACTCGATTATCGGCAGGGAAATCCTTAGCCGTAATATGCAATTCTCCCCCATAACGTCCATAAAGTTTATTATCTACGGTAATACTCCCCTTTGGACGAAGATAACAATTTTTAGGAAGAGGAGGCTCTTTTCCTCGAGAAAGCTCGCTCCGTACCAATCCATCACCTGGATCAGGACGATTACGATGTTCCATGATTTTATAAAGACTCTGTTCTTCATCAAGCCAACGAACAGGTAAGACCCAAGATTCCTCTTGTAATAAAGCAATTTGCTCTAATTCTTTATCTGAAGCCATATCACCAAATAGTATACAAGAAGCTCCTAATGCTAAGCATTCTTGGGCAGCTGTTAGTGGTGAACAATTACGATGCCGCTCAATCGTTGGTAACCCTTCTCCTAAAGGAGGACGTTTCCAAAGACTACCTGCTATAAAAGCGTCTACATCAAGCCCCATATTTGTATAGATTCTATTTTTTTCACGAAAAAAATCAAGAGAGAGACCAGTTTCCGGTCGAGGATAATAGTTATAACAAACAGAAAGTCTACTCCAGTCAATACCCGCATTATGAAGGCGCTCTATTTGACTCGCAGTCAGGGTAGAAGCATTAAGCACCAAAGGATGTTTTTGAGCTAATCCGATAATTTCTTCATCCGAAAAACCAAAATCTAACCTTAGAGCTAAATTAGGGTAGCGATCAAAGGGGAGTTTTTGGTAATATTCTGCTGATGTATCCACATAAAGTAAAAGCTTTTCTTCCGCACAAGTATCAAGAATAGTAAAAAATTCTCCCATGAGTGTCGAAGAAGCTTCAGGTATATGTAACGAAGTGAAAACTTTTGATGCACCAAAACGAGCAACCTTTTTTAGATAAGTAGCGATTTCAGGCATTTCCAAACCCGCATAAACAGAAACCCCCCACATCTTTATACTCTCCTATTATTTTTAGCCAAGTTTATAGAAATATTAAACTAATTCGATAGCATTATCACTCAAAGAAACTCTATATTCTTAAGAAAAAATTTATTCTAATAGTATAGAGATTAATCAATAATTTTAAATTCTATAAATAATAAAAACAGTAGTGTTTTTGTTATTTATAGAATTTTATTATAACACAAAACGGAATTAAATCAAATTTAAAAAGCAATTATTTATAATAATATAAAAATATTTTTTAGTAATCAGAATAAAAAAGTCTGAAAAGAACAACTATAGTGTAAATATTATATACATATATTAAGAAATCAAAAACGGTTAAACAAAGTATTTTACTCTATTTAACCGTATGAAAAGCCCAGAAAGGCATTGGAGATGGCGGGAATCGAACCCGCGTCCCGAAAGTCTTGATATAAGCCTTATCCACAAGCTTGGTTTATTTTTTTCTCTTAGGCAAAGTTTGGAAAATAAACAAACCTCTCTTTGCTGTAAGTAGTAAATTTA
>JBOFNI010000217.1:0-13723 GCA_051658845.1 Brevinema sp.
TCATGCCATGTTTCTCTTCTATTTTCAGTCTCAATATAACGAGAATATTTATTGTATATATTTATCTGACTTAATAAGTCTTGTGTATCAAACATGACACTCTTCTCCCTAAAAATTGAATAAATCCCCTAATCTATTTGGTGTCCGATTCCTAATTCGTTAATCTGCTGGATAATCACTCGATTTTGAATTTTATCCTCTATATAGATTACTTCTTTTAAATAAGAAATATTAGGAGTAATACTGTGATCAATAATGGTAAACACCAATTCATTCTCATTAGTATTAACTTCCGGAAAAATAAATAAAGAATAGTTTCCTGATACCGTTAAAAAGTTATACTGATTACTTAACTGAAACTCTGGAGCAATTTGCTGAAGTGTCTCTAAATCTTTTTTTATTAATGCAGTGTAATAATTTCCTAATAATTGATATTTTTCTTCTACGGATAGATAATTAAAATAAATCTTCAACTGTCTAATTCCAAAGTATGTTGATATACTTAACAGTAAAACAACGACAAGAATAATTGTTGTAATAAGTACTCTTTTTTTTCTTTTTTGCGTTTCCACTTCATCCATTGCTGGAGGTCTAAAATTTTCCATTTTTTCCCCTTTCTAAATTCTTTTATCATAATTATTTTAACAATGTTTAAAATAAAATGCAAATAAAAATCAATTCTTTAATCATTAGGAATATTCTATATTGTTATCATTTTATTTTATGTTAATCTTGATAAAATAAGCAAATATGATTTTTATTTTTCTTCAAATAATTCTTCAGATTCTATTGTTGAATCTAAAAGTTCGGAAAGTTCCGATAATTCCAAACTTTCCGGAGACGGAAGATCACTGATACTTTTCAATCTAAAAACTTCTAGAAATCTTTTACTGGTACCGTATAAAATATTATCTAATAATTTATCGGTACCTACAATATCAATCAACTTATGTCCTAATAAAGTATTAAGAGAACGTGTACTGTTGACGCCTCTAATATTATCAATATCTTCTTTAGAAACTGGTTGTTTATAAGCAATAATTGCTAAAATCTCCATAGCGGTCTGAGAAAGTTTGTTATCGTCTTTTGTTCCAAATATTTCCCGTAACTCATCTTTATAAAGAGGGTTAGTCATTAATTGATATCCTCCGGCAACCGATAAAATAACAAATCCAGCATATCTCTTGTCGTAGGATTGATTAAGTTCGGAGATATATTGTTCTAAAATATCTTTAGAAATATTAAACCAATGACATAATTTTTCTGTTTCCACAGGTTTTCCTGTAACAAATAAAATCGATTCAAGAAGTCCTTTTAATTGTTCTTGAGAGTATGTTTTATTGATAAATAAAGAATCCATATTTAATCCGTTGATTTTTTTATTACTTGAAAATCTTCAAATAAATAATTTTGAATAACACTTGTTTTTTGGTGATAAGTCATATCTGCAATTCCTAAAAACGTTGCAATTTTATCGGGTTTTTGAGACTCATCCGCCATAATTTCACTACAAGTCATCTGAGATTTTAGATATAATAATTGAGAAAGGCGTTCCATTTTTTGTTCTACAGAAATAAAACGTCTTTTAAGAGGGATTGTTTTATTACGAAATGCCCCCCTATACCGAATAATAACCCGAAAAAGATCGCCGATCGTCAGCTCTTCGATATCCGTTTGTTCTTTTTTTTCTTGAAAAAATCGTCCTCTAGTAAAATAAACAGTACCTTTATCAAGCTTTTCTTCCATATTACGAGCAAGTAAACGATAGAGACGATATTCTTTAAGACGTCGGAGTAAATCTTGTTCATCAAGTAATTCTTCATCAGAATCGGAAACTATTTTAGGTAATAAACGTCTTGTTTTACTGTAAATTAATGTCGCAGCGATTACAAAAAATTCAGAAGCCAAGTCAATATTAAATTCCTGCATAGCCTTCAAATAAGAAAGATACTGCTCGGTAATCTGTGCCAATGCAATTTCTGTAATATCCAGTTTAGAATTTCCAATTAATTCGTCTAATAAATCTAACGGACCTTCAAAATTTTTTAATTGAAGATGGTAAGAGCCTAGTGTACTATTTAATAACATAAATTTTCCTTAAGGATAATAAACAGATGCAACAATTTGTTGTATTTGTTTGGTAATTTCTTTATCCGAAAGATCTTTTAAATCGTAATAATTAATGGCAGGATGTATCGTGATTTTTATGTGAGAATCTGGATTGGGGATTTTTTGTTTAGCGGAGTAAAAATTAAAAACTCCACTTAAAGTAATAGGGAGAATATCCATCTGATAAGATTTCATAACTTGGATAAATCCCCTTTTAAAGGGATTTAACTGCCCAGTTTTAGTACGTGTTCCTTCAGGATAAATAATAATATTGGGATTGATTTTCTGTTTTAATTTTAGAATATTTTCTAAAATTTTTTGTTGAGATTTTTTCGCATTGGAGCGCATAATAGGAATCCCTATACCTAATAAAAACATGATATTTACTATAGGAATTCTTAGAAGTTCTTCTTTAAGCACCCATGATGAGGGAGTTTTATATAACAATGCGTTCAACGGCACATCAACCATAGAACTGTGATTGCTGACAATGATATATCGTTTACTCGGATCAATATTTTCCAGCCCTTCTATCTGGTAAGGTTGCCCTAAAAACCATAAACAATCCCTACCCCATTTATTGATTATAAAACCTGCCAAATAAGTATTTCTCAATAATAGAGATATAATTACTAATGGGCTATAAAATACGCAGGTAATTACTGGTAGGACGATGGTAAGTAAAAGAAATTGTTTTATTTGGATTAAGGTTTTAATAATCGTCTCCTCTACTAGATTAAAAATATACTGTTATTTTACTATATCTTTAAAAATTTGTAAATTTTATCACCAATATTTTTCTCTACATCAATCGTCTATAATTTGAGTGTTTAGTTGTTGGTTTTTATTGAGATATATTTCTAAACTATTAATAATTTCCAAGCCTTGCAAATATAATTTTTCTTTTTCTTGAAAAGAAGTTTGACTGTTAATCTCGTCTAAGATTTTTTCTAAGAGTTGTTTTTGTTCTTGATAAGAAAATTGTTGTTTTTTAGCCATCATTCAATCCTTCTTTTAATAAGATATTAGTGTCATATAATAATTCTTGGGGAATTAGCGATCTAAATAGTGATTCTTGACGTTTTGCAAAATGTCTGGTATCTTGGATCAGTTGTTGGATCATTGTCTCTTTATCATACATTCCTTCCAAAAAAGCAAGGCTGTGGCGATAACCAATAGCACCCATTGGTGATACGTCTTTTCCAAACCGAGATAATAAAGCTTCTGTTTCTTCAATTAATCCCTGTACTAACATCTGATACACTCTCTGCTCAATATGCTGATATATGTCTTCTCTTAGGATAGTAGGTTTAGCAAAAATCCACTCCCATGGAGGTTTAATATTATGTTGATGTAAGTCTGAAAATTTTATCCCTGTTACATAAACAGCCTCTAGAGCTCTTATTATACGTAATCGATCTCGAGACGATATTTTTTTTGCATAAACAGGATCAATCATTTGTAATTGATCGTATAAATCTTCCAAGCTATTGTGTTGGAGGGATTCTCTATATTTTTGGTCTCGAGAGTTCTCTTCGAACATTCCCAAATATAAGGATTTTAAATATAGTCCTGTCCCACCCACAATAATCGGTAATTTTCCTCTCTGAACGATATCCTCAACATGGCGTATAGCGTATTCTTTCCATAATCCGGCATTACATTTTTCTGTTGGTTCCAGTGTATCTATGAGATAATGAGGTACTATTTGTAATTCTGTTAAACTTGGTTTGGCAGAACCTATAGTAAAATATTTGTAAATTTGTACTGAATCACAAGAAATAATTTCACCATTGAGCTTTTGAGCTAACTGAAGAGCTAACTTTGTTTTACCGGAAGCTGTCGCTCCGATAACGGATAAAACACGAACCATCAAAAATAAAACCTCTATTTTTTAGAGGTTTTATTTTTTTTATCGTCAAAAACGTATTCAATATTCCCGCTTAACACTTCCCTCATTGCAAGTAGAGTAAGTTTTTCGGTTTTATTATACCCTATCGGAATATCTGTAGCATCATTATGTTCTTGTGATAATGCTTTAGCATACTTGATCGTTGCTACAGTAGCTTCATATTTGTTTTCTGATAGAGATAAAATCTCATCTAATGGCAATGGCATTGCATACCTCATCTATTATTTTATGTAATATATTACTACATTAGTATATAGTATACTATATACTAATTAAAAAAGTCAATATTTTAATTAAAAAGGATATTTGATAGCTATTGACAAAAAAGAATAAGCTATTATATAATAAAATAAATATTCTATTTTAGAGGGATCTATGTCTTATAATACAGTTGTCCTTGGTGCGGGAAGTTGGGGTACAGCGTTATCAATTGTTTTAGCTCAAAACAACAACGTCACCTTATGGAATGCTTCCAGTGATACCTTAAATGATATAAAAAATAATAAAGAAAATACAAAGTATCTTCCTGGAGTGATTGTTGATAATATTACTTTAGAAGATGATCTTAGGAAAGCTGTTGAAAATAAAGATATTATTGTTATCGTAATTCCCAGTAAATATTGTAGAAGTGTTCTACAACAACTAGCCTCCTACGCTACCAACAAACAGATTATTGTTAGTGCAACGAAAGGCTTAGAGTTATCTCCTCTTCGTACAATGACGGATCTTATCCAAGAGCTTCTTCCTCATAAAAAATCGGTTGTTGCCCTTAGTGGTCCTTCTCACGCAGAAGAAACCGGTAGAAAACTTTATACTTGTTTAGTGGCTTCATCTTATGATCAAGAAGCAGCTCAAATAGTACAACAATGCTTTAGCACCTCTTGGACAAGAATATATACAAACGATGACCCGATCGGAGTAGAAATCGGTGCTGCAATTAAAAATGTTATTGCTATTGCAGCAGGAATTGTTTCTGCGACAAATCTTGGAGATAATACATTAGCGGCATTGGTAACACGGGGAATAGCTGAGATGACTCGCTTTGGAATAGCAGTCGGTGGTAAAACAACAACATTTTCGGGATTAACGGGGGTTGGAGATCTTATTGTTACCTGTTATTCACAGCATTCACGAAATCGATATGTCGGTCAACAAATTGCTCTTGGAAAAAAAGTTACAGAAATTGAAAACTCTATGGTACAAGTACCTGAAGGAGTACGAGCAGTCCAACAGATTTATCAATATGCTCAAGAAAATAATATTGCTGTACCTATTGTTGAATCCGTTTATCATATACTTTATCAAAATTTGTCTCTAGAAGATTGGAAACAAATGCTCACAGCACGTCCCCTAACTAATGAAGATAACTTTTAAACAATGCACCATAAAACATACTCTATAGAGCAACTAAAAAATAAAATTTTATACTATATAAATTATCGTATCCGAAGTCAACAAGAAATAATTCATAAATTAACATCACTTCATGCTTCACAAGAACAGATTTGTGTACTCGTTGAAGAATTGGAACAAATCGGACTTATTAACGATGAAAAATTAATTGTTTTTTTTATTCAGGATTATATTGAAACCAAACAATATGGATTATCACGAGTTACCCTAGAACTACGAAAAAAAGGATTCTCTTCCCCATTAATCCAAAGTGCTTTAGAAGATTATTATGCTCGAGAAGACTATGACCCTATAAGACAAGCTTATAATCTTATTGCTCAAAAATACCGATTAAAACTACCGGAAGATCAAAAAATATTAGCTTTTTTAGCTCGGAGAGGATTCTCTTATTCTATAGCACAAAAAGCACTTACAATATATAAAACACAAAATATTATTTGAGATTATATTTTTTCTTTAATTTAGGATTAATTTTTGCAGGGTGTTGTTCTTTGACTTCCGCTAATTTTCGGTAAGTCCATTCTTGGAGTTTTGCTTGTTTTAACTCCTGTTCCGTAAATGATTTAATTTGTGATGCAGATAATCCCAATCTCAATAAACGATCGGAATTTGCTTGGTAGTATTGATTTATTTCTTCTTCACTCGGTAAAATCGAAGAGGGTTCTTGAGCCATTTGATTCTCAAGCCATAACTGTGTTGCTGCCTGACGTAAAAATTCTTGTAATAGAATATCCAAATCTGGATTTGAAATAATATCTTGATACGATAATGCTAAGATAACACTCTGATCAATATATGTTTGAATAAAACGATTTTTAATTTGCTCTTTTTCCACTTTAGAGATATCAGCATTTTTAAGATTTTCGTTTAATGTATTTAATCCTATTTCAAGGCCATCACTTGGAAATTTGATTCCTTGGGTTTCGATAAGCCAATTCTCACTATTATTATTGACAAACCATGAATCAATATAACTTTGGATAGCCAATTTAGCCTGAGATAATTCTTGAGCATAACTACGATTAACCCATTGAAAAATAATTCCGACACATAAAATAACCGTTAGAAATTTATTGATTTTATTCATTCTTTACATCCTTTTTTATCATTACTTTAATAATATACTTTTTATTTATAAATAAATCAATCGTTTTCATGGAATTATATTTGATTTATTTGAAAAAAAATACTAGAATATATATAAGTATTTGAATTATAATCTTTGCTTTATTGGAGTATTTATGTCATTAAAATTTTGGCAAATTAAACTTTTTATCATTTTAGGGGTTATTGCCCTAGGTACAGGAATAGCACTAACAAAGATGTTTATTTCTTTTAATAATTTATCTGATTTACAACAGTCTAACGAATATTCTCGCTATGCTGTACCATCTAAAGTTTATGATATTAAAGGACGTTTGGTTGCAGAGTACTATAAAGAAAAAAGAAATCTGGTATCTTTTAATGATCTCCCACAAAATCTCATCCGAGCCATTATTGCAACAGAAGATAACAGCTTTTATGAACATAATGGTGCTAATTTTGCGGCAATGTTCCAAGCTGTTGTTCTTGATCCTTTACGAGGAAGAGGCATCCGAGGGGGATCTGGTATTACTCAACAGCTTGCTAAATTAATGTTTACAGACAGTGCTTTTTCAGTACAACGAAAATTAATCGAATTGTGGTATGCCTTTCAACTGGAAAAAAAATACTCTAAAGAAGAAATTTTGGAACTGTATTTTAATCTTATTTATTTTGGACATGGCCAATATGGTATACAAGCAGCGTCAGAATTTTATTTTCAAAAAAACACTAAAGATTTATCATTGGGAGAAGCTAGTTTTTTAGCAGGATTACCCCAAGCTCCGTCCCGATATTCTCCTATTATCAACTACAAAGGAGCACAAGCACGCCATCGGATTGTTTTAGAAGCAATGGCTAAAGAAGCTTTTATTTCAAAAAAATCAGCAGATGATACATTTCAAGAATTTTGGTATAATTATGACGATACCTTTATTGCTGCAACACAAAATATAAAAAAAGAATCCGACACTCTTGCTCCATTTTTTGTAGAATACGTTCGTCAACAAGCTATTAAAACCTATGGAGAAGAACAACTGTATGCTGGTGGTTTAGAAATTCATACAACATTAAATCTTGATTATCAACGAATTGCTAATGAAGAGTTTTTAAAAACGCTCTCCAATGAACAATCACTCTACTCTTCTTCTTACAATCAACATGCAGAACGGTTACAGACATCATATAGTGATATGATCGATCTTCTAGGACTGAGCATGGGATTAGAAGGAATTACTTTTGGAGAAACACGCGTTAAAAAATTAGTAAAAGACACTATTGTTGCAGATCAAGACATGTTATCCTTAGTTACTTCGATGCTTGGGATTGATAAAGCCAGTAAAGAAATAGAAAAAATGTATAACGTTGAACACCTTGTAAATAGAAAAACAGATACAATCCAAGGAGCGTTAATTTCTATTAATCCAAATAACGGTTATATCCAAGCAATGATTGGAGGAAGCGAATTTAACGTTGCTAATCAATTTAATAGATCCACCCAAGCTCAACGCCAAGTAGGATCTACATTTAAATCTTTTTTGTATGCGATCGCATTAGATAATAAAATTATTACTCCTTCAGAAATTTTCGTGGATGAAATTATTTCTTACCAACTACCAAATGGAGGCTCTTGGACTCCTCGAAACTACAATGGCTCTTATTTAGGTGCAATGACAGCTCGACGAGCATTAACCTTAAGTGTAAATATTATCACTATTAAAATATGGGAACGAATGCTTAAACAAGTCGGATATTCTCGAATCATAGAACGCTTAAGCCTATTTTTTGGGGAACAAAATAACGATACATTTAAAAGGCGGATTCCTAATGAAATGGCAACCGCTTTAGGTACAGGTACAGTAAGCCCCTTATCTTTAGCTCAAGGATATAGTGTATTTATTAATGGTGGAAAGACGGTAAAACCTATTAGTATTTTAAAAGTTTATGACCGTTATGGTAAATTACTTGATGATTATCAAACAGCACATCTAGCAACCCCACAAGAACAAATTATTTCTAAAGAAACCTCATTATTAATGCAGAGTATGCTCAATGATATTGTCAGAAAAGGAACAGGTGCTGGAGCAGCTTCCCGTACCCAATATAAATATCTATCCTCTACAGGAGGGAAAACTGGCACTTCTGCCAATTGGACTGATGCGTGGTTTGCAGGATTTACGCCTAATAGTACTACAGTAACATGGGTAGGCTTGGATTCTTCTTCAAAATCATTGGGAAGAGGTCGTTCCAGTGCACTTGTAGTGGCCCCTTCATGGTTTTCCTATATGAATCGTATTGGAGATCTAGACAAACCTTCAATACTTCCGTTCACTGAAGATCGTTCTTCTTTACAAGCAGCTTTTGTTTCTCCACATACAGGATTATTAACAACAGCAGCCGATAATTTTGGATATACAGAATATTTCCTTGTAGGGACTACCCCGCAAACGTATGGAAACCCAGCAGATATTGCCCTTATGCAAGCTAAATTATCACAAGAAAATGAATATACGGTAACAGGTCAATCTATTGATCTGACCGTTCAAGAACTAGGAGTATTAGGATCAGATCCTTTTATTAATAATAACGATCCTTATCTATTAGATAATAATCTCTCAGATGATTTGGATCTTTCTTTTGATTTAACTAGTGGATTATAAATAATGTCACAACTGAAAAAACAAATAGAACGTGAAGGATTAGGTTTAGCTCTTGGAGGAGGTTCTGTTCGTGGATTTTTTCATATTGGCGTTTTACAAGCCCTAGAAGAATTAAATATACCAATTTCTTATATTACCGGAATTAGTATCGGATCGGTTGTCGGGGGATTATACGCTTATGGATATCGATCACAAGATTTATTAGAGATTTTGAGTCAACACACTAATTTTATTACTCTCCTAAACTCCGTTTCACCTTCTTTTGATAAGCAAGGATTCTTTAGTGGCAAAGTAATGATTCAAGAAATTAATAATCTAGTGGATGGCTCAACCATTGAACAATTTACAATCCCTTTTGCATGCCGTGCCGTAGATGTTCAAAATTTCAAAGAAGTAATTTTTGATTCCGGAAATTTAGGAAAAGCAGTTAAAGCAAGCTGTGCCATTCCTGGTATATTCACCCCAGAAGAAAATGAAGATTCTGAAATGCTTGTCGATGGAGGAGCTTTAGGCTCTGTGCCTTTTGCATTATTAGAACAAAAATTCCAAGGACCTAGCCTTATCTCAAATCTTATTTCATATGACCATATTGACGGAGATCAAGCAAAAAGTATTACAGAAGCTTTTTCAAAAAACATTATTTATAAACTTCTCCCATTTACAGAAACAATTTTTCGCTCTCTTTATTTTATGCATTCCTATATTAGTATTCTTGAATTAGAAAAATATAAACCGGATCTTTATGTGGTATTTAAAGATACCTACTCTCCCAGCATTACAAATATCCAAGATAGTAAAGATCTTTTAGTGACCGATGGCTACCATCAAACTAGACAACTACTTCATAACATTGGATTTTAATCCTTACCCAATCCCATTGTTTTTTGAAAAAATTCTTAAACAATAGAGATATATTATTTATACTAGATTCTCTACAGCATGTTCATCAATATATTCTTCATGGATCTGTCCTTTATCCTTAGAAAAGATGGAATGGAGAATCACTATCACCAACAATACGTAACCTACCACTCCAATAACATTAGTAATCATATAAATATTACGATGAAAATAGAAAATCCCTCCATAAAGCATCCCCACTCCAATCAATAATAAACAAGGATAAAAAAAGTTTTCCTTAACCAAATAATAATTAAGAAAATAATAAATTAACGGGTAAGGAATAAACATCATGTTATAATAAGGCATAAATTTCTGAAATTGTCCTACAATACTAGGTTCTCCTTTAAAAAGAAGGATTTCCAAAAAAGGAGCAGTAAAATAGAAAAATCCTACATAGCAAGCCACTAAGACCAGTAAACAGGTAAAACCGATCCAAAGTGATTTTTTTGAATATCCTAATTTATCTGCCATTAATGGAAGAACCACAAATGAAATCCCTGCTGTTAAAAAGATCATCCCTTTTCCTAATAAATTAGAACTGGCAAACAAAGCAGAATCGCTCGGTAGTAACGCTCTCACAAGTACTGTATCCGAATACATTAATAGAGAAAACATCCCTACGGATCCTAAAGAAACAAATAAGAGTTTTAACGATAATTTTTTAGGAGTATAATTACAACTACTTCTTTTAAATATATCGGTACGATATTCAAAGGTATTCCCTAGTACAAAAGCAATATTACTAACGATAACTCCTAACATCGCTCCCCATATCGTCGGGAAAAACCACACACACAAAACTCCTAAAAATATTCTCGTAATACCTTGAATGATTTGAGCCAATCCAGCAGTAAAGAATTTTTTTTCTGCTTGTAATCGACAAATATAAGGAACTTGCACAGTATTTAATAGTAGAGAAACAAAGAGTGAGATAAAAATTAAATTATCGTCTACATGGAAGACTTTCTTAAAGGTAGGAATTAACAAAAGCCACACAATTGATAGACCACATACAAAATAATTAAGTTTACGAGAAAGACAGGACGATTCTTCAAAGAGATTGTCAATTTCCGAAAAATGTTTTGTGAGGGCAAATTGATACGCAGAAACTGGTAGTAGCAACAATCCTACGAATTGAAGTAAGGGCTGAATAACTCCATAATCTTCAATAGAAATAAAAATCATCAAAACAAATTGATAGAGCATATTCAAACCAGCTCCAACCATATTCCCAAGAGAATAAAATACAGAACTAAATAAAATATTGTTTTTATTCATGATTACTCCACAATTTTTTTAATATTTTTAGTAGCATTCCCCATCAATACTTGAGTACCAAAACGCTCAAATTTGATTCGTACCATTGTTTCTGAACAATATTCAACTATTCCTTGTCCAAAAACTTGGTGCATAATCCCTTGACCAATATCTAAATCGTTAAGAGAGCCTATATTTTCTGTTTTTACACTATACCCAGTATCTAATACATCCTGTATCGAATGAGAAATTTTAGCACTAGTTTTATAAGATCTATTATAGGATTGATGGGGAGTACTAGATTGCTTATACGAAAAATCTTTTTTATAAATTGAATTATTTTTCTCTGAGTAAGAAACATCTAAAATTTCTTGAGGAATACTATCTAAAAAATGAGATTGTTCATTAAAAATACGTTCTCCATAACGAAGGGAGCTTTCTTCATAACTTAAATATAAGGAATCCATCGCCCGAGTAATCGCAACATAAAGGAGTCGTTTTTCTTCATCGATTTCTTCCGGAGTATGGGAAAGAGGAAGTATTCCTTCTGCTAAGCCAACGATAAAAACAGTAGGAAATTCCAAACCTTTAGCACTATGAATCGTCATTAAAGACACCATATCGTCTTTATCACCCTCATTGACAGAAGATAACAAACTTGCTTCACGAAGATAATCGGCAATCGTTGCCTCAGGATTTTGTTGTTCAAATACTTTAACGGCATTCACCAATTCTTGAATATTCTCAAAACGTAATTCCGCTTCATAAGTACCGTACTCTGGTATCAAATAATCTTCCAAATAACGAATTGAATCAATCAGTATTTTAATAAGTTCGGTAGGAGCAAGATGTACCAAAGAATTTTTCAATTCATCGATAATTTTTCCTAAAGCAATTAACTGCTGCGTTGCTTGTTTATTTAATCCTTCAATTTGTTCTGCTTGAAGACACGCTAAGGGGTATGAAACCGTATGCTCTTCAATATAAGTTTGAATTTTTTGTTTACTTACATTACCTATTTTTCGCTTAGGAACATTCACAATTCGATCAAACGCTTCCGCATCGTAAGGATTCACGATAATCCGTAAATACGATAGAATATCTTTAATTTCTACACGGTCAAAGAATCGCTGTCCTCCATAAATCCGATGAGGGATATTATATTTGGTCAGTAACTCTTCTAAAACTCGAGATTGAGCATTCATTCGGTATAAGACGGCAAAATTATTGTAGGAATATCCTTTCTTGATTTGTTTACTAATCTCTTTACAAACAAAATCAGCTTGTTGCCTGTCATCTCCAAAACTTCGTAGAGAAATTTTTTCTCCAAGAGAACGTTCTGCTTTTAAAGTTTTGGGCATTCGTCCTTGAACTGACTGTACTACCGCATTAGCTGCAGAGAGAATATTCTCATAAGAGCGATAATTACGTTCTAAACGAATAATATGAGCATGAAATTCTTCATGGAATCGGCGAATATTTTCAACTCTAGCTCCTCTCCACGCATAAATAGATTGATCATCATCACCAACGACACAAACATTAAAACGATTCCTACTTAATAATGATAGTAAATGGTATTGAGGATTGTTGGTATCTTGAAACTCATCTGCCATAATATAGTGCCATTGATTCTGATAATGATTCCGCACCTCGGGAAACTGTTCCAAGAGACGAATCGTATGAATAATTAAATCACCAAAATCCATCGCTTGATTGTGTTGGAGAACTTTTTGATATTCATGGTAAATCTCAGCACACAAATATTCAAAATCTCCTCGTGCTGATTTTTCTAATTCTTGAGGAGATTTTAATTCTTCTTTACATGATGAAATAACACGGACTATTGCTTTTTCATTGTACTCTTTCACATCAACATTCAGTCGTTCCATAATTTTTTTAATGGCATTTTTTGTATCTACTGCATCATAAATAGTAAAATCACCGGTAAATCCTAATTTTGGAGCATGCTCTCTTAAAATGATAGCACACATGGAATGGAAAGTGCGAACCCAGGCATTTCGAGGATTCACATTCAAAAGACGACCGATCCGTTCTTTCATTTCTTCTGCGGCTTTATTTGTAAAAGTAACACAAAGAATATTATAAATTCTTAAATGATGTTTCTGTACAAGGTAGGCAAATCGATGGGTAATCACACGAGTTTTACCCGATCCCGCCCCTGCCAATACTAATAAAGATCCTTCATCATATAAAACAGCTTCTCGTTGCTCAGGATTCATTCCTTCTAAAAAATCAGATTTAAGGCAAGGAGTAGAGTCTACTATTTGCTCAACAAACGATTCTTCTTGTTCGGAAAGATCCACCGCTTTTAGTAATTCTTCAAACGATTGCGAAGAATCATCTTGATCAGTATTTTTATTGGAAT
>JBOFNI010000218.1:0-5307 GCA_051658845.1 Brevinema sp.
GGATACAGTATTTCCGCTGATATCGGGTAGCTCAAACAAGGGAGCTTTATCTCCTGCTTTTAGCATAATATTCTCCTAGATTATTTTTTATAAATATAAATGTTATCGATTATTGATGATCTTATATCTCTGTTGTACTAATGTTCTGGTACAGTTGTTTTAGTATTCGAGATTCTAAAAATCGTTATTTTTTCTGTTTTTTTGGAATCTTTTTCCCAGGGCGTTCTTCATCTCTTTCTCGAAATGTTAGGGTAATCGGTACACCAGAAAATTCAAAAGCAGTTCTCATTTTATTCTCCAAAAAACGAGGGAAATCTTTTCGGAGGTGGTCTTTTTTGTTGATAAAAAACACAAAACGGGGAGGAGCTGTATAAACTTGTGAGCCGTAATATATCTTAAGACGAGAAGCGGCTTTTTCTCCTTCATATTCAATAAAATTTTTTGCGAGCCAGTTGTTGAACGTACCAGTAACAACACGGTAATGGAAATCATTTCGGACTTTAATTGCTGTTTCCAATAATTTATCTGTTTTATAATTATCCTTTCCGGAAATAAAACAAATAGGCACATAATCGAATTCCGGCAGGGCACGACGGATTTTTTGTTCCATATTTTTCATCAATTCTTGGTTTTCTTTACCACTTTGTTCTGATGTTTTGAGGAGATCCCATTTATTTAAAGCAAAAACTAAGGCTCTTTTTTTATCCTGTACCATTTTTGCGAGAACTTTATCATGGCGTGCAATCTCATCTAAAGAAGCATGGGCATCAATTAGTAAGACAGCGACTTCGGAATGTTCAATAGCTTGTGCTGAGCGGACGGTTGCATAATATTCAATATCGTCTTTAATTTTAGCGTTTCTTTTGATTCCTGCTGTATCGGTAATTCTTATTTTTTGACCTTTAAAAACGATGACTTCATCGGTTGCATCTCGTGTTGTACCGGCAATAGGGCTTACAATCATTCGCTCGTACCCCAGTAATGTATTAAGTAACATGGATTTACCGGCATTAGGACGACCGATGATGGCAATACGCGTTTCTTCCGTTTCTTCAACTTCTTCTTGATCTCCAATAAATATCCCTTCTGTATTATAGAAAAACGATTCTATTGCTTCTAAGAGAACGGATAACCCTACTTTTTGAATGACCGATACAGGAACAAGAGTATCAAATCCTAAGCTATAAAACTCCGCTACTCCCATCTCCAAATTCCTATTATCTGCTTTATTGGCAACGACAATACAGGGGCGTTTTGCTTTTTTAACAATCAATGCCAGTTCATCATCTACAGGATTTGGACTTTGAGCATCAACAACTAATAAAACAAGATCAGCTTGATTAACGGCAAAATTAATTTTTGTCTGTGCTAAAGAATCAATGGTATCATCTGTTTCTAAATAACCAGCGGTATCCCATACGGTGAACGGAGGGTACTGGCTATGTCCAGATGTTCCGGAAATAATATCTCGGGTTACTCCTTCGATAGGGTCAACAATCGACTTTCTTTGGCGGATTAAGTAATTAAATAAAGAAGATTTGCCTGTATTGGGTCTTCCTACGATAGCAACGATCGGTATATTATTTTCCATGATTTATCCTAAAATTCGCTTTTTATATTATAGTATAGAATCGTTTTTTTTTCAAGTTGTTCGATGTGTGAATTATTACCCTATAACTATCTTGACAAAACAAGCTTTCTTAATATAATATAATATATTATATAGAAGAGAGATTATTTGAAATATGAAGTTTATATTGCTCTCATAAGGAATAAGAATGAAGCAAATATTAGATAATTTTGTTAATAAAGGAATTATGGATGGAGTAGCACCTAATATTTCTTACTATGTGTACAAGAATAATAAAGAATACTTTGGAGAGTTTGGTAAGCAAGATTCTATAGATGGTCTTCTTTATGATATAGCTTCTCTTACAAAAGTTATTGTTACAATACTTATTCTAAAGTTGGATGAACTTAAAACATTAGATATTAATCATTATATTGTTTTTTATCTCAATCAATTCAAAAATACAAGCCTTACGCTTAAAGACCTTCTTTTTCATCATTCTGGTATGAATAACTTTATGGTTAATAATGAACACACCAAAGAAGATCTACTCGCTACAATATATCAAATAGAGTGCACACAAAAAGAATTAATATACAGCGATATTAATTTTATTATTTTAGGAGAAGTATTAGAGCAAATAGGTGGTTTTGAAAAACTACTTGAAGAGTATCTCTTTTATCCATTAAATATGAATGAAACAATATTTAATCCCTTAAAAATTTTTTCTCAAGAAAGAATTGTCAAAACAGAAACGAGATCGGATAGAGGGGAGATTTGGGGAGAGGTACACGACTATAAATCTTACTTTATGCAAGGTGTAAGTGGACATGCAGGGATCTTTTCTAGTATTAAAGACCTAGCTATATTCACTAAAGCAATACTAGAAAAAAGGATTATTACTTCAAAAACGATTCAAAAATTTAATCAAAAATTGTTTGGGAATAATGAAGTAAGAACATTGGGATGGCTCTTAAAAGATAGTGTCGATCAAATGGGTTTATATACAGGTAAAGCAATTTTTCATACGGGGTTCACGGGGTGTTCTATTTTACTTTCATTTGAAACAAAAGAAATTGGTGTTTTACTGACTAATCGTATTTGTCCAATGAGAAATAATGATAAAATTTTTGAATTTAGAAAAGATTTTCATAACTTAATCAAAACAACAAGATAATATCTTATTATTTTTAAAATGATTAGATATATTTAGAAAGAATATTCTTGTTCTTCATCCTCTTCTTTATCATTGTTACCCGAATCTGTTGAATTACCATCACCAACACTGCTAGAAACAGGAGCAAACATCTCCTTAATCTCGATAGTTGACAAAATAAACCCCATAATATATATTATACTATGGGGTTTGTTATTAGGAATTATTCTATCCCTGCTTCGCGGGAATAGTCTCGATAGCTATGCCTATTTTCTAACCCTGCTTCGCTGGATAAGACAATAGAGTCACTCCCTATTCCTAACCCTGCTTTGCTGGGTAAGACAATAGAGTCGCTACGCTCCCTATTCTCTAAAGAGGTATAATATGAAATATTTATTAATGATGATAATCTTGCTCAGTATGGGAGCAGGAGATAGTGTTGTTGCAACTGTTGATAACGATTTAGATCTCATACTGCTTGGCTCTGATTTTCGTCTTTGGTATTGTGATTATTTTTTAGATTCACATAATTTCTACCCACCAGATGGATGCGAACAAGCACGAGACTATGCGACCTCCTATTATTGGGATAAGAAGAATGATGTCTATTATTTTGCCAAGATGACTGCTACCAACGGCATTAGCTATCAATCCGTTCCTCAACAAGAAAAACTATTTCATCATGATTTTATTGAAGAAATTACAGAAACTAGATACCAATCTTATATAAGAGATTTTAGTGATATAGAAGAATTAATCCATCCTTTTAAACTATTGTATGTAGGGAGTCTATCACCATTAGAGAGGATCTATATTGACTCAAAAACCAAAGAGCAATATATTAAAAAGTTGGGTTATATTATCACAAATAGTTATATTTATACAGAAAGAACCGTTGACCCTTATTCTAATAAAACTAACTATGAAGAGAAAACTGTGGCGTTAAACACTCGTTTATTTCCTCAGTATAATGGTCATCGTGTTGTTCGATTAACCAATATAGAAGGACAAAGGTTTGTTATCGTAAATAATCGCTATCTTAAAATTAGGGACTAACTTATAAAAGATAAATGGATATGTGTACGGTATTTATCACTTTTGCCTCCTTTATGTTTGTTAAAGAGATAAGGAGTAGAAGTATTCTTTTTAATATCATAAGCACGTTTATAAGGATGGTGTGAGGGTTCATAGTCTTTGTTTTCTATATATTGAGTTAATACCGAGAGTATGCCTTTTGTTTGGACATCGACAATCAGTTGAGGATTGTTATCTCCTATTCTGTTAGTGAATTCTCCTTTAGAATCATAGGTTTTGTAGTAAGCCTCATAGTCATTTTTGTTTCCTTTTTCGACTAACCGTAAATATTCAATAAAATATCTAGTGGCATCGTATTTACTCAAATCCTTGAGTTCCAGCATGATCTCCGCTTGTTCTTCAGGAGTACGGTAACCGCTATTGATTTGAATTTTTTCGAAATTACTTTTATGGTAGATAAAAGCGTCGACGATTAATGACATAAGACCGTCAATGGCATAAGTTTCCATATTGGTTGTCAAGTGAGCAATACTTTTCTTTTCCCGTTCATCAAATAAGAATTTTAATGATTCGGTATCTTCGATGGAAAAAACAAAGGTTTTTTCTTTATGGTATTCAAAAGATCGGATGAGATCGGCTAATTCTTTCATCTCTGAGGGACGTAAAATCTTGACAAAACAAACCCCATAATATATATTATACTATGGGGTTTGTTATTAGGAATTATTCTATCCCTGCTTCGCTGGAATAGTCTCGATAGCTATGCCTATTTTCTAACCCTGCTTCGCTGGATAATAAAAATTGTTCGCTTAAAAGCTCTCATTTTTCTAAAGAGGTATAATATGAAATATTTATTAATCATTTTATTAATTATTAGTGGTTCTGTCTATGGAGTGGAAGCCTCCTATGATGGGGGATCAGAACTTATTTTAGTAGAGAGATCTACGGTAGAATATATAAGGAATTGGACTGGTTCTTCACTCAAGATACCTATGTACTCTATCTATTGGAATCCTTCAGAATATCAATATGAACGTGATGGTTCAGGATCAATAAATATCACTAATATTCGTTATGATTTAGATCTTTGGAAGCCTAGCACTTACTATTATTATGTCAAGGATGGCTCAAGGCTGACTAAAACAAATAATATCCGTTACAAACTCGATCCAAAAAGATTTGAACAAACTCTAGAGGGAATTTCTTTAGATGACGAGTTACTATATGCAGGTTATATTTCGAGTAATGAAAGACTATACATCGATAAAAGAACAAAAGAACAATATATCAAAATTTTAGAACCTATTATTGATGAATATGTACTCAGACCTCAAATAATGAGATGGAATGAGAGTAGCTCAACAGCATACTATGTTGATGGTATTGGTCGTGGTTGGACTCGAAGCGAAGAAGATGGTACGATTCCTCCTTATCTTGGTTATTGTTATGAGGGTCTATAAATTTAAGTGTACATGAAGCTCTCCTTGATTAGGATCTGTAATCTCATACCCTTTATTTCCATTCTTACGATGTTCTTTTAACATAT
>JBOFNI010000219.1:0-1415 GCA_051658845.1 Brevinema sp.
ATTGCCGGCCCTAAAGCCATAGAACACCTTGTCGATACGGTATTATTTTTAGAAAGCGATACAAGAGGGATCTACCGTGTTCTACGAACGCTTAAAAATCGTTTTGGATCTACCGATGAAGTGGGATTCTTTGAAATGCACAGTAGTGGTCTTATTCCTGCTGATGATCTATCAGAAGCTTTTGTATCGATCCATGAAGAACCTGTCTTCGGATCGGCCGTTTATGCCAATGCCGAAGGTCGTAGGATTTTCCCTCTCGAAATTCAAGTCCTCTGCCACCATACCAATTACAATTATCCTAGAAGGACAGCAGAAGGATTAGATTACAATCGTTTGACTTTGTTATCTGCCGTTGTTGAAAAACAATTAAAAATACCTCTTTCTAAGTTTGATATTTATGCAAATATTACTGGGGGATTGGAAATCAAAGATAGAGCTGTCGATTTAGCATTTGTTGCAGCATTATGCTCATCATTCAAAGAACAGGTTATTGACGATAGAACCGTATTTATCGGAGAAATCGGACTTACCGGAGAGATTCGTCCTGTCCGAGATATTGAACGAAGAGTCAAAGAATTAAGCCGTTTAGGGATGAAGAATGTCTATATTCCTTATAGCAAAAATATCGCAAAAGAGCTTAATAACTTTCCAATCAAACCAATTCGGCATATTCGAGAGCTTTTTCTCTTATTATTCGGAAATTAAGATCAATATAAAATTTATATTGATTAAATAAAAAAATTATAGTATAATACTAAATGAAATACAGATTAGTATGTTAAGAGGAACAATGCGAAAAGCAGATAACTTTAAAAGACCAGAAAATAAAAACACCACCAAAATCAACGAACAAATTCAAGCACCAGAATTAAGAGTTTCAGGACCAGAGGGAGAAGTCCTTGGGATTCTATCTCTCAAAGAAGCCTTAGCTAAAGCGGAAGAATTGGATTTAGATTTGGTTGAAGTTTCTCCCAATGCAAATCCACCTGTCGCCCGTATCGTCAATTACGGCAAATTTCTCTACCAAAAAGAAAAAAAAATAAAAGAAGCCAAAAAAAATCAAAAGATTATCGAAATGAAAGAAATCAAGTTTGGACCTCATATTGATAAGCATGATTTTGATTACCGTATTAGAAGAATCCAAGATTTCCTTGAAAAAGGAGATAAAGTTAAGGTAAGTATTCGTTTCCGAGGACGTGAAATGGCTCATACAGAAATAGGATTCGAGTTAATCAAACGAATCATTGAGCAAATTGGAGAAAGTGTCATCGAAAAGCCGGCAAAAATGGAAGGACGACAAATTCTTATGTTCTTATCAAAAAAAATAGCAAAATAATAAACTCTTAAAAAGTTATCGGGAGATATTCATGCCTAAAATGAAAACCAATCGCTCTGTTGCGAAGCGGTATTCTATC
>JBOFNI010000220.1:0-15012 GCA_051658845.1 Brevinema sp.
GAGTCTTTGGCATTAATGATTGCCGAGATGATGGAGAAGTTGAGATCTCCGTTGAGAAAGTTGAGTAAGACGAGAGAACCGATTTGAGGTTTTGCCCAAATGCCACCATCTTTGGAAGCGATAAATTTGGGGATACGGACATTGGGGAAGATGGTGGGAGTTTCCTCCTCAAAGTTGGTGAGTTCGATACACTCACAGCGTTCGCCATTAATTTTAGTAATACGAGCAAGGGCAGGGAACGCTTTTTCGTTAATAAGCATACTAACGAATTTCTCAAGATAGTAGATTTGCATGGTATAGCCTCATTAGAGAATAGGGAGTGAAACGACACTATTGTCTTATCCAGCGAAACGAAGTGAAGCAGGGATAGAGGAAATAGAGTGAAACGACACTATTGTCTTATCCAGCGAAACGAAGTGAAGCAGGGATAGAGGAAATAGAGTGAAACGACACTATTGTCTTATCCAGCGAAGTTTAAAATAAACGAGCAGGATTTCTTTATAAATATTTTCTGAAAATAGTAGAAATACGATTTGAATAAAGGGATACAGATATTTATGAATGACTCTTATTATAACATAGGTTATGAAAATCTTTGGGTTATTTAGGGTACATTTTGGAAACTATTTTTATTAATTGGTGGCAGTATAAATTATTTGAAATAAATAAGTTACAATGTTTATCAAAAAATATTTTTGGAAAATAGGGTATATTTGTGATTTATTATTAAAAATTGAGTAATTTTATTAATGAAAGAGATATTCTTGAGAATTGACAAAAATAATTATTAGATATTATAATAAACTTTATGACCATAAAGATACTTTACGAGGAGGGTTTATGATTAAACTTATCGGAATTGTCATTATTCTTATTGGCTTTATACTTAAATTAGATACGATTGCGGTGGTTATTATCGCTGCAATAGCGACTGGTTTGGTTTCGGGAATGGATTTTCCGGAGATTTTATCGGTATTGGGAGAGTCATTTGTTTCGACAAGATATATGTCGATCTTTCTAATTACATTACCTGCTATTGGTTTACTTGAAAGTAACGGGTTAAGAAATACAGCAACTCGTTTAATCCAACAAATTAAAAATGCTACGGTAGGAAATATCCTTAGTATTTTTATGTTTGCCCGTACGGGATTATCAATTTTTGGAGTTCGTTTAGGGGGTCATATCCAATTTATTCGCCCTGTTCTTTTTCCTATGTTGGATAGTGTTGCCAGTAAAAAATATGCCTTAAACCAAAAACGGCAGGATCAATTAAAAGCAGTAGCTTGTGCTATCGAAAATTATGGTAATTTCTACGGGCAGAATGTATTTATTGCAAATGCAGGCGTATTATTGGTGGTTGGAACGCTCCAAGAATTAGGTTTTGTCGTAAAGAATACGGATATTGCTTTCTATTCAATGCCTATTGCTTTTTCTGCAGTCTTATTGGTATTGCTTCAAAGTTCTTTTATCAGCAAAAAGTTTATGGGGAGATAAGACTATGGAGATTTTTTATATATTTGGTGGGCTAATTGCTGTGATGACAGGAATATATGCTTTTAAAGATCCTAATAATACTACTCGTATCGGTACAGGTATATTTTGGATTGTTTTTGGAATGGTCTTTATTATTGGACGGTGGATTCCTCCTATTTTGGTGGGGATCTGTTTATTGATTTTAGCGTTTTTAACGGCAACAAAACAAGTAAAGATAACGGTTTTACCGGATACTTCTGACAACTACAAAAAAGAACAGAGTTTAAAAATAGGAAATAAGATCTGGTTACCAACACTTAGTATAGGATTTATTGCTATGCTTCTCTCTCCAATGAAATATGTTGGAGGGCTAGTGGCGTTAGGAATCAGTTCGGTGATTGCTTTTTTGTTGGCAGCCTATTTTACAAAAGATTCTCTAAAAAAAGGTTATGGATATGATGCTCCTCGACTTCTTCATGGTATGGGTGCTGCGGTAATCCTTCCTCAAGTTTTAGGTTCTTTAGGGACAATTTTTGCCCGATCTGGAGTAGGGGAGGTGGTTGCCGATATGATGTCTAATCTTATTCCTATTGGCGATCCATTAACGGGTGTAATTTTATATTGTGTTTCCATGGCATTATTTACGATGATTATGGGAAATGCTTTTGCAGCTTTTGCTGTTATTACGGCAGGGATAGGCGTACCTTTTGTAATCAATTTAGGAGCTAATCCAGCTATTGTTGGAGCTTTGGGGATCACAGCGGGATATTGTGGTACTCTGATGACACCAATGGCTGCCAATTTTAATATTGTACCGGCATCAATTATGGAAATACAAGATAAATATCGTATTATTAAGACACAAATTCCTTTTGCCTTAATTTTGTTGGTTGTTCATATTATTATAATGTATTTTCTAGCTTTTTAATTTCAAGGAGGAAAGATGATGAAGATATTAGTTACAGGATTTGACCCTTTTGGGGGTGAATCGCTTAATCCGGCATGGGAAGCTGTGAAGACTCTTCCTGATACTATAGAGGATAAGATAATCTTTAAAAGACAAATTCCTACGGTATTTCGGGACTCGATAGAAGTGCTTCTTCAACATATCAATGAATTAAAACCTAATATTGTTTTGTGTGTGGGTCAGGCAGGAGGTCGTTTTGATTTATCGATAGAACGGATTGGGATCAATATTGATGATGCAAGGATTAAAGATAATAAAAATCAACAGCCTGTTGATGAACCTATTTATCAGGATGGAGAGAATGCTTATTTTGTCCATCTACCGATTAAACAGATGATGGATCAGGTACGGAATGCAGGAATTCCTTGTTCGATTTCTAATACAGCGGGAACTTTTGTCTGTAATCATATTTTATATGGATTACTCTATCATATTGAAAAATATCAAGTTGCCAAAGCTGGAGGATTTGTTCATGTTCCTTACACTCCGGCACAGGTAATTCAAAAACCAAATCAAGCTTCGATGAGTATTCCGATGATTGCACAAGGACTTACAGAGATGATTCGAACAATCAATGATAAAGAGCAAAAAATTCCTGCCGGTAAGGAATGTTAATAATATGTGAACTGTTGAGGGAAGTGTTTTTATTGAGAGATGTTGTGATTCCACTCCATGTTGATAGCAAAAAAATTCTATGTATGTGAGAGTTAAAATATTCAAGCAATTAATTAATCAAAAAATCCAAGTAATACTACTTGGATTTTTTTGATTTTTAGAAAGAAGCACGAATTCCTAAACTTTCAACAATTTTATGGAAACGATCCAAATCGATACGGTGTAAGTAGCGTAATAATCGTTTTCGCTGTCCAACTAATTTGAGCATTCGGCGTTTGGTTTTGTGGTCTTTTCGGAATTGTTGTAAATGTTCCGAAAGATTAGTAATGTATGCTGTGGTGAGAGCTATTTGCACTTCAGGAGAAGCGGTATCTGTTGGGTGCATACGGTATTTTTCGACGATAGACTTTTTATCTTCGGCTGTAATCATAGTTCCTCCGCGGACAATCGGTCAATACTCAGAAAGCCGATTCGATTGGTTTTTATATCTCTTAGTCGCGAGACCTAAGGATATTCTTTTATAATTATACAACATTTTATTTAATTCTTCAAGAGATTGGAAAGTTTTTTCTTCAGAAATTCGCTCGATAAAGGATACTTCAGCCGGTGTATAAGGAGGGATATCTCCATGGGGGAATTCTTCGATAATATGGCTTTCAATTCTAATATCGCTACCCCTAACGGTAGGACGATTTCCTATATAAACTGCTGCAGGATATACTCGATGAAAAATCTTAATTTCTCCAAAATAAACTCCGTTTTTTGGGGTAATCTGGGTGGTAGGAGTAGTATTAATGGTAGGGAAATTGAGAGTTCTTCCTATTTTATCGCCTGGTATTGTATGAGAATAGATTTTGTATTCTTTATTGAGCAGTTTGTTGGCTTGCAGGATTTCACCCTCAATTAACAGTTCTCTAATTATTGAAGAACGACAGAGATTGTTATCAATAACGATGTCATCAAGCACTACTCGTTCCAGTTTATTTCCTTGATAAGGATTTCCTTGATAATGCCCCATACGAAAATCAGAACCGGAATAGAGAATAATTTTATCGGCTTTACTTAATAAAATTTCGATAAATTGTTCTTCAGAATAGTCTTTGATAGTATCGAAATCAACAATAACCGTATAATCAGCTTGAAAATCTTCTAAAGTTTTTTGTCGTTGAAAGCTTGGTAATAAAGAGCCAGAAAACTCTTTACCTAAAAAATATTCTTTAGGTAGGGGATTGAAACTAAAGATTAGAGAAGTTTCTCCTTGAGATTTCTCTAACGCTGTTTGGATTAATACTTGATGAGCATAATGAACCCCATCAAATGCACCTACGACGACATGAAGAACAGGAGAATACTTGATTGTACTGAGATGGTTGTAAATCATTCTTTTTCCCTAATTTGCTATTATATTCTTAATTTTTTTCTATTGGTAATAGGATTTATTCGGAAAAGATGAGTAATTCCTAAAAAAACAGATATTCCTATGATAAAGAGTAGCGATCCTAAAATTAATAAAATCAACGGAGAGTTAAAAGATAGATACCAATAGTAAACGGGACGACATCCTAACCAAATAGTAAGTGATAGTAGTGTGAATACAACTCCGTATTTGACTAGGGTATGGTTGTATTGATTGGTTTTTGGTAAAGTATGAGCAATTAATAAAAGACTGGTGCAAAGAGTAACCCAACCTGATATTAAATCGGAATATACTAAACCAATTCCTCCCCATGAAAAAACACGAGAAAGATAATATCCAAAGATATTTGTTAAAAAATTTACTAATATTAAGAGTAAAGGAAAATTTGGTTTTTCTAAAGAATAAAAAAGTTTTCCGACCATAATATTTAAAGACCAAGGAATTAAAATAGTGCTTAAAATCTGTACGGCATTAGTTGTTTGAAAAAGCAGGTCTTCAGTGAATTGACCTGTAGATCCTGAAAAAAAACGAGAAATATCACGAAAGATTAAATTTACCATAACATCAGGATAGATAAAAAAGAACAAGGCAATAGGAATAGACGTAAACAAAAAGAAAATGACCCCTTGACTCCAAGCTTCTGCAAGTTGCTGGGTATCGTGTTTGACCTTAGCAAAAACAGGAAAAATCGCGCCGGAAATAGCAACACCGATAAATCCTACAGGAGCAATCATAATCGTGTTGGCATTACGAAGATAAGTAATAGATCCTCGTGGGAGAAAAGAGGCAAAATATCCTAATCCTATTGAGATACCGGATTGAGCAAGATAATTTAAGGCTGTTGGAAAAAATAATTTCCAGAAAGAAAGGATATATTGATCGGAAAGGTTTAGATAAAAATGATAGCGAAATCCTGAAAGGTATAATTCTATTGCCTCTGCTATACATTGTGCAATAGAACCTAAAACAACAGCCCAAGCTAAAGACATAATTCCTAAGTGTTGGTATGTTAAAAGTGGAAAGACAATAAAAATAATATTTGCTAAAATTGGTGCTGTAGAAGAAGAAAGGAATTTTTCATGGGCATTGAGAATTCCCATAACAATAGAAAAGATAGAGAAAAACACCGTAGAAAATAACATGATAACAGTTAACTGAACAATTTCTTGAAAGGCTTGGGGATTGTTTGTAAAGCCAGGGAGAAATGTTTTTGTCCACCAAGGGGTAACGATAATCCCAATACCAGTCACAATAAAGGAGATAATAATTAATTGATTGATGATATTAGAAGCGAAGAGGTCTGCTTTAGCACTGTCTTCGTTTTTATATTTACTAAATACAGGTAAAAATGAATTAACTAAAGGACCTTCACCTAAAATTTTTCTTAGAGAGAGAATATTGGCATTGGCACTATAAAAAGTATCTGCTCCGGCACCGAATAAATAGTTGACAACATTAAACTTGATAATTCCAGTAATACGGGATAAGAACGTCCCAAAAGAACTAATAAGGGTGTTTTTTAGAGGGATGTAGGATTTTTTCATCATTACGAAGATACCTTTTTATAGAGAGATCTTCCATTATGATAGAGAATATTATAGTGGAAGATCTTATTTATTATGATTAAAGATTTTTTTGAGCTTGAGCTTGGTTGAGGGTAATTGCAGAGGTAGCAATAATATCATCATAAGAACAACCTCGTGATAGATCGTTTATTGGTAAGGTTAGTCCTTGGATGAGAGGACCAAAAGCATGTGCTCCATCCGAAAAACGCTGTACTAATTTATAACCGATATTAGCAGCTCCTAAATCAGGAAAAATCAATACATTAGCTTTTCCAGCGACTAGACTGTTTGGGGCTTTAAGGGCTGCTGTTTCCGGATTAACTGCAGCATCCAGTTGTATTTCACCATCATAATCAAAATCAACTTGTCGTTGCCGGAGCACTTCACAAGCTTCGACAACGATCTCTGTTTCTATACTTTTTGCAGATCCATGTGTTGAAAAACTAAGCATCGCTACTCTTGGTTTAACGTGGAGAAGTTCTCTAGCAGTTTTTGCACTACTTACTGCAATATCTGCAAGCTGTTCTGCTGTTGGTTTGGGAACAACGGCACAGTCTCCAAAAACCAAACGTCCTTGGGCTCCTAAAATTTTATTGGGAACTTCCAAAATCATTGCTCCAGAAATGGTCTTAACCTGTGGTTTTCCAAAGAAAATAGCGGCTCTTAGTGTTTTTGATGTTGCAGAATAACTACCAGAAACCATCGCATCACAAAGCCCTAAGGATAATAACTTTGCTCCAAAAAATACATCGTCTGACATATCGGTAAGAGCCTGTTCTTCTGTAAGTCCTTTATGTTTACGTGATTCATAATATTCATGAGCAAACTCTTCTAATCGTGAGTCCTTTTGATAATTGATAATATTGACATTGTTAAGATTTAATCCATGAATACGGGCTTTTTCGTTAAGAATATCAGGATCTCCTAAAATAGTAACCTCAGAAGCAATTTTTAATTGTAAAATATTTTTTGCGGCAATAAGTACCCGAGGATCTATCCCTTCCGGAAGAATTAGACGTAATGGTTCTGCTTGCGCTCTTTCAATAATTTGTTGAGCAAATGTTGGCATGATAAACCTTCTTAATAATTAATAAACAGTTGTTAAATTAGTCGTTACTTCGACCGTTTAGAATATATAATAATCTTAGCAGTTGTAATAGGGTCATGATTGCCCCAGCTACATAGGTCATTGCTGCTGCATTAAGTACACTACGAGCACCTTGTAGTTCTACGGTATCTAAAGAACCGTCATGTTTTAAAGCAAGCATTGCTCTATTACTGGCATCGAATTCTACAGGGAGGGTAATAACAGCGAAGAGAAAGAATACCCCATAACAAATAACACCAATTTCTAAGAGATAGGGCGTTCTAAAGAAAAATCCAGCAAGAATTAACCAAGACCAAATACTAGAGGCAAAACCAGCTACAGGAGCAAAATTATTCCGTGCAACAAGAGGAGTATACGCTTTGTGGTGTTGGATAGCATGTCCAACTTCATGTGCTGCAACAGCAACAGCTGCAACAGAATTGCTACTATAGGTGGCATCTGAAAGACGTAAGATTTTGGATCTAGGATCATAATGATCGGTTAGCTCTCCTGGAATATGTTCAACAGCAACATCGTCAATTCCATTTTCTTCTAAAATTTGTGTTGCCATTTCAAATCCTGAAATAGAAGTAGGGACTTGTCGCCATCGTCCAAAAGTCATTTGAATATTTAATTGAGCCCATAATACCATAATAAATCCAGGAATAATAAAATATAAACTGTAATCCCGAAATACAAAAATACCCACAAATAGTAGAATGAGGTTGAGCATCATTAGAAATATAAACATAAAATCTCCTTGATTTTTATTTTTCTGTTTTATAATATTAGATATTATAATATATATGATCTTTTTTTTATAGTTTTTGATTCGAAATTTTATCTTATTTAAAAGAATTTTTTTAATAATGCCTTACAGACATTAGGTGGTGCTTTATCGGAAACATCACCTCCTAGGGATGCTATTTCCTTTACAATAGTAGAACTGACAAAAAGTTGTCTTCCTTTTGCCGTAAAAAATACCGTATCAATATCAGGATAAAGAGATCTGTTGGTTTCTGCAATTTGTAGCTCATATTCAAAATCCGAAATTGCTCTCAAGCCTCGTACAATGATATTTGCCTTTTGTTCTTTGGCAAAATCAACAATTAAACCACGAAAAGACAAGATTTCTACTTGAGGATTATTGGCTAAAATCTCTTTCCACAGTAATACCCGTTCTTCTATAGAAAAAAGAACATTTTTAGAACGGTTATCACCGACTGCTATAATAACTTTATCAAATATTTGTAATGCTCGTTGAGCAATATCTTCATGTCCCTTGGTCGGAGGATCAAAAGATCCGGGATAAATGGCAATTTTCATAAGGAATCCTAAGGATTTATAATAAGATCAATATTATTAAGATTGTTAATTTTTTGTTCTAAGGGGATAAATAAGGAATAAGAACCGGTAATATTTCTATCTAACACTAAATTAGTTAATACCGTGTCAGAATTTTTAAGAGATATTGTAAAATTTTGGATATTCCATGGTTTGTTTTTGCTATTATTCCTAAATAGAATGGATATACCATAACGATTTGGTTGTTCAATGATACTAATATGGGCTTTCTGTGATAATGAGAATAAAATTTGCCTACTATTTTCTATTATTTGAGCCGGAGCATTAATTTTTTGATAAATTTGGATGGTAACGAATCCCATTGCCAAGACGGCAAGGTAAAAAAAATATAAATGTTTAAAACTTTGTTTTGCTTTTTCAATACCATGGGGCTGACAGTCTATACAAGGAGTCTGTCTTCTTTGTAATAATCTTTCTTCTCGAGAAATACGGGGTTTGATGGAGGGGAGATCTTGGTATAAATAATCTTTTTCTTTATTCATCTTTTTACTATTTATTCGTTTGATTTTTCTTTTTATCAATACTTGTATTAATAGACCAGTCAGTCTTTCCAAGTTCTATTTCATTAGTATTTGTTGTCGTATTGGTAGGTTCTAAAACTATACCCTGTATATGATCTGTTTCTATTTCGATGGGTTGCTCAGGAATACTAAGAAGCTGATCTGCAATAATTTGTACATCTATCTGTTTTTGCATATTATATATGTATTGATTCTCTTCTGCCGATACTAAGTATATACATCGTACCAAATTATCGGAAGGATTATTAATATGCTGATAAAAACCCGGATATAAAGTATTTTTATCTTGATAATAACCAAGGTTATTTTGTTCTCTTAAAATGTGATTATTTATTTGTAGATCCATATCTTCAGGTAAAAACTCTAAATTTTCTAAATAAGGAATTTGACCATAATAATCTGTTGTCCATGTTTCAGCAATAAAACGCCAAACAGTTGCTTGTAAATCAATAATATTTGTTTGGTGATTTAAATGTTGGCGTCCAAGTACTTGTATCGTATGAATTTCTTCTTTGGGAAACCCAATATTTGGGAGTTGATCCCAATCAATAGATACTGATATGCCTCTTATTTTATCATCTTCAGAAGGAACAGCAAGAGTATTTAAGCCTTTAATAATAATGATGGAGTTAGAAAAGAGGTGATTCATTTCTTTTGCTATCAGAGGAGTACTCAATAAACATACTAATAAAAAATAGTACATTCGCTCTCCATAAATTTATCTGATATTAATTATTATTATCGACTAAGTACTCTTATTAGTATACTATATTCTTCGTTAAGAATCAAAGTTTTTTATCAGATTTCTTAAGAATAGTAGATCTTGGGATTTTGATTGAGTTTCTATTATCTTTATAGTATAATAGAATATAATTCTTTTTAAGATTAAGGCTTTATTTGTTGATCATAAATGATAAAAACAGAGAGTATAAGTTGATGATTGTACTTATTGGTGGGGAGAATCCCGTATTTATTAGAGAAGAAATTCATAAAATTGTCCACACTTTCCCTGAAGAGGATCGGACAATTTATTATGGGGATGAGCTTGTTGTTGTTGATTTTTTTGCTGATCTGATGACAGGATCGTTATTTACTGCAAAACGGATGATTCTCGTTAAAAATGTCAGCAAAACAAAAGCCGAATTTGAAAAACTTTTGTTATCTTATCTCAATGATCCTTCCGAGAGTGTTTGTTTAATTTTGGAATACCAAAAAATTCCCTCAAAAGTATTAACTGTGGTATCCAATCTTGGGAATCAACAGGCGATTATCCATAATTTTAAAAAAGCTTGGGCACAAGACCAAAAACGTTATGCCCAACGACGTTTGGCAGATAAAGAGATTTCTTGTTCCGGAGATACCTTGGATTTATTAATTACTTATGCCGGTGAAGATATCGAAGAAGTATCGGGAATGCTTAATCGTTTAATTGCTTATGCCGGATCGGATAAAAAACAATTGACCGAAAAAGATCTCTATCATGTCTTAGAAAGAGCTAAAAACGCATCGATCTTTGACCTTATAGAAGCGATTTTTGATCACAATAAGGTAAGTGCTCTTCAATCCTTACAGGATCTTCTCTATGTAGGGGAATCGTTTCCTGCGATTACAGCGATGTTTTATCGTTCGGTAAAAATCATGTGGGCTATAAAAACAGCCAATCAAGGGAAAATTCCTGAAGGTTTAGCAGTTTCTCCTTATGAATGGAAAAAATATCAAGCATTTGCCGGCAAAAATACGCTTCGTTTTTTGTCTTCATGTTTTGAATGTATTCAAACAATGGAATGGGAATCAAAAACAAAACAAGAATTTTTTACCCAAATGACCTTTGAAAAATTTTTATGTGGGCTTTAAATAAAATTATTGTTGTAAAAGCCATCTTTCAACAGACAAACGATGATTCTTTAGATAAGTTATTTTATTTAAAGCCTTACTGGCAATCATCTTTTAATCTAAATATTCCTCATCAAAATATTCTTTACTTTACGTTAATTGTTTGAGCTAAGAAAAACTTTCTATTTCTTGTTAGCAGATGTTATTACTAGAATACAAATCAACTCTTTATCATCAATATTCATGGGTAGTAAATTTCTTGGAAGATTGGACATATTGAGTGCTATGTATTAATATTTCAATAAATACTATTCTATGGTACAATCATAAATCTATTATCAATAGAAAGCTTGTAAAAATTAACGATCTTCTCTATAATATAAGGTAAATAAAAATAATTGGTGGAAGTCAAGGAGGAAACGATGGATCTTATCAATATTACTCAAACAGCTCCAAAGGGAACATTTGCTGATCTGTTAAAAACATTGAGAGAGGATGGGACACCAAATTTAGAAACGGTGGTGGCTGTAGAGGCTGATGGAGTAATAAAAGACCTTAGTGCTGAAATTGTAGATATAAAAGAAGTTCGATTTCTCAGTGTTCATGATGAACAAGGATTAGAAATTTATCGACACTCGATCGCCCATTTAATGGCACAAGCCTTATTAAGGTTGCGTCCTGGGACAAAACCTGCCATTGGACCTGTTATTGCAAACGGTTTTTATTATGATTTTGAGATTGTCGGAGAATTTGGAGAAAGTGATCTCTCCGCTCTTCAAAAAGAAATGGAAAAAATAGCGAAAGAATCCCTACCGATTATTCATGAAGTATGGACAAAACAGCAAGCAATTAATTATTTTACCGAACAGGGAAATCTTTATAAAGTAGAAATCTTACAAGAAATCGGAGATGAAGAAGTTTCCATCTACCGTCAAGGTGAGTTTGTTGATTTATGCCGAGGGGTACATGTTTCCAATACAAGAGCTTTAAAAGTATTTCAACTACAATCACTGGCAGGAGCGTATTGGCGTGGTAGTGAAAACAATAAAATGCTCACTCGGATTTATGGAACAGCATGGGCATCCAAAGAAGATTTAAAAGCTTATTTAGAAAATATTGAAGAAGCCAAAAAAAGAGATCACCGAAAATTAGGAAAAGAATTAAAATTATTTGGATTTCATGAAGAAGGTCTAGGTCTTCCCTTTTGGTATCCTAATGGGATGATTCTCAAAAATGAAATGCTAAAATTTATGAGGGAAGAATTAGAAAAGCGAGATTATCTGGAGATCGAAACACCAACAATGCTCAAAACAACTCTATGGGAAATTTCCGGTCATATGGAGAATTATCAAGAGAATATGTTCTTTTCTTCGACAAAAGAGGACGAAGTTTTTGCCTTAAAACCAATGAATTGCCCCGGTGGGATTCTTTGGTATCAAAGTGAACCTCATTCTTATCGAGAGTTACCCTTAAGAGTGGCTGAGTTTGGTAAAGTACATCGTTATGAACGATCCGGACAACTAAACGGATTAATACGAGTACGAGGATTTACGCAAGATGATGCTCATGTATTTATGACACCGGAACAGATTGAAGATGAGATTGTTAATGCGATGGATTTAGTGGATTGTACTTATGAAGCTTATGGATTTGATTATGAAATAGAATTTTCTACTCGTCCTGAAAAATCAATCGGTTCCGATGAAATGTGGGAATTATCGGAAAAATCTTTAAAAGCAGCCTTGGATCGTTTTGGTAAAAAATATAAAATTAACGAAGGGGATGGTGCTTTTTATGGCCCCAAGATTGATTATCACTTAAAAGACGCATTGGGTCGTACTCATCAATGTGGAACGATCCAGTTGGATATGAATCTACCGGAACGCTTTCACATGACTTATACCGGATCTGATGGAGGAGAACATACTTTAGTAATGATTCATCGGGCGATCTATGGTAGTTTGGAACGATTTGCTGGTATTTTGGTAGAGCATTTTGGTGGAAAATTCCCCGTATGGCTTGCACCGGTACAGGTAAAGATTCTTACAGTATCGGAAAAATTTAATGACTATGGTAAAGAAATTTCTCTTCGTTTAAAACAACAAGGAATAAGAGTTCATATCGACCAATCCAATGAAAAATTAGGCTATAAAATCCGTCAAGCGACTATTACGAAGACCCCTTATATTATTGTGATTGGAGAAAAAGAAGAATCGGAAAAAACTGTATCTCCAAGGCACTATATTCGAGGGGAAGAGCCAGCTGTATCTATTGATCAGTTTATTACGGTAATTAAAAACGAAATTGACAATCGGATTAATTAATCAATATTTTTTTAATGGACGGTAGAAGTAATAAAATTATTATCTTATCGTTAAGAGATGGTTTTCATGATCTTACTCTAAAATTTTACCAAATAGACAAACCGAAATCCTTTCGTTTGAATAGTTCTCTATTGTCAAAAAATAGTGTATAATAATACAAAATTATCTTAGGAATCCTCATGCACAATCTCAAAACCAAATTACAACGTTTTCATAACTGTAAATATCATCTTTATCAAGGGATTCTTGGTGAATATAATTTTGGTGATTTTATGATGAGCGTTGATTATGTTCAATCGGATCCCTTTGCCCCCCCATCAAAAATTACCCTAAAGATTCCTTTTGAGAAAACTTCATTTAAGTCTCGGCTTATTGATGATCCTATTCGATCTTATTCTTTTTGTGATGCTTTAGGTCGGATAATCGCCACTCAAATTCGTTTGTTGACGAAAGACGATAAAGGATCTGGAAATAGTGGCTTCTGTGGTATCCGTTATGGGGCACAAAAAGTTATAGAAAGTAATGCGGTCATTATCAACAATAATACTATTGAATGTAGGATTTTGGCAGGACTTCCTGCATTTGGACGAACGATTGCCAGCCATGAAGCACAGGAATTTCTTTTGCAAGAGATTCCCAATGTTGTTCGGCAGAGTATTTTTAACAAAGAACATCATTCATGGATTGATGAATTTGTCTGTTTGACAGAACGGCAACATTGGTTACGAGAAGAATGTCATAAGCGAGAAATTGTTAGTTTTATTGCTAACGGATCGATTCTTGCTCGGGCATCTTCGGTAAGTGATAAGCCTATGTCTCATCAAAAAGCAGTTGTTTTTCAATCTCCTAAAGAGCTTGAAATGACAATCACGCTCCCTGATGGATCTGAACTTTCGGGAATGGCGATTCCTAAAGGGATCACTCTCATTGCCGGAGGGGGCTTTCATGGGAAATCCACCTTATTATCGGCAGTTTCCCATGCTATTTACAATCATATTCCCGATGATGGGAGAGAATATTGTGTGACGGATGATCGTGCTGTATTCCTCCGTTCGGAAGAAGGACGTTTTATTGAAGGGGTTGATATTTCTCCGTTTATTCACAATCTTCCGGGCGATAAATCTTCTCATTTTTTTCAATCGGAAAACGCCAGTGGATCTTCATCTCAGGCAGCTAATCTGGTAGAAGTTTGTGAAATGGGCTCTACGCTCTTATTGATCGATGAAGATGTGTCGGCAACAAATTTTTTAATTCGGGATACTCGGATGAGAGCATTAGTGGCTGATTATAAAGAAACTATTACCCCGTTAATTGCTCATATTAAAAACCTCAAAAAGAATAATATTTCTTTAATTATGGTTACCGGAGCTTTAGGCGATTTTATGGATGTAGCTGATCGAGTTATTGTCGCCGATAATTATCGGTATTACGATAAAACTAAAGATGCTCGTAATATTATGCGTCAATATCCTTTACAGGAAATACCGGCTCAAGAGATGGCACTCCAAGAGAATCGTATTGCGGAAAGTGTGGAATATCTTGGTAAAAAAGGAGCAGCGATTATTGGTGGGGAGCAGGGTAAGGTGTTATTTGGAAGAGAAACGATTGACCTTAGTGCTTGGCATCATTTATACGATGTCTCCCAATATGGTACTTTGGCGGCTGTTCTCGCTTATGCTAAAGAAAAAAACTATTTTGACCAAAGTCCCCAAAAAATTTGGCGACAGGTCGCTCAAGATCTTAAAGAAAACGGTTGGGATATGCTTTCTTATGTTGGTTTTGACCATTTATCTAAACGAAGAGAAGCTCGTAAAGAAAAACAAAAAGCACCTGTTGGTCAGAACT
>JBOFNI010000221.1:0-1792 GCA_051658845.1 Brevinema sp.
TTGATGTCCTACACATGGACGATTATTTTTATCCTTATAAAAGTTATTCTCAAGGCAAGCTGATCCCTTTTAATGATGACAAATCTTGGGAAAAGTACAAATCATCTTTCAAATCTCGAGAAGACTGGCGGCGTCATAATGTTGATACCTTCGTTCAAGAACTGGGTCTTATGATTAAAAAAGAAAAGCCTCACGTGAAATTCGGTATTAGTCCTTTCGGTGTTTGGAGAAATAAATCCACCGACCCTAAAGGTTCGGATACAGCAGCTTTTCAGACTAATTACGATGATTTATACGCAGATATTTTATTATGGACGGATAATAATTGGGTTGATTATATCCTCCCTCAGTTATACTGGCATTTTGATACACAAGCTGCTCCATACGGTGTTTTGATAGAATGGTGGGATCAATATATTAAAGATTCGGTCGATCTTTATATCGGATTAGGGATTTATAAGCTTAACGAACAGAATTGGCCTCTTACCCATATCAAACAACAGATAGATTTTGCCCGAAAATATCCTAAGATTAAGGGTTTTTCCCACTTTAGTGCGAAACATATTCTTAACGATATAAAAGGACTCCGAGAGTATATTAAAAAAGAAATTCATCCTAATTACGCCTTAGTCCCTCAACATAGCAAAATAAAAGGCAACCAACCTAAACCGGTAAAAAATTTTACTTTAGATAAAGCAACTAAAACCCTAACATGGGAGAACGGAGATCCTAAAGAAACCCGTTATTTTGTTCTATATCGGTTTCCAAATGAAAACACCAAACATATTGTAGGAATTGTTTCCTCTAAAAACAAATTAGAATTTGTTCTGGATAACTATTCAGAAACCGACAGTTATGGAATCACCGCTGTGTCTCGCCTTCATCAAGAAAGTACCCTCCTAACATTAGAAGACACCCAAAGAAGTTTGGGATTGGATCTGATTGACCAAATTATCTTAAACAATAATTAATCATAAAGAGCAATTGTCGTACCCACTATTTTATCCAAGGATACATAAAGATAACCCGTTACTTCTTCTTTCATGAGTGGAATATGAGAAATCACGCCAACAACCCGTTGTTCCAGTTCGACTAAAGCCCTTAACGAATCCAATACAAGCAGAAGATTATCTTGATCTAAAGTACCAAACCCTTCATCCACAAAGAAAAATCGATGTCCGGCTCCACTTTCATCCGCTAACGCCAGAGCCAGCGACAATGCCGCTTGGAAACTCTGCCCCCCCGATAAGGTTGCCATGTCTCTCTTATTTCCCCCAGAAAGCCGATCAATAATCATAATCCTACCTTTTTTATCATCAAACTCCTCCGGTGCGGAAAGCTCAAATTGATTCTGTGTAAAATGAAGAAAACGTTGATTTGCTGTATAACAAAGTTTTGATAAATATTTTAATCCGATAAAATAAACAAAACCACTCGCTTTAAATAGTTTTTTAAGAGACTCCATATTTTCTTTTCGAACAGATAATTTTTTATACCTTTGGTCAAGCTTATTTTTTTGATCCAACTGATCTTGAAGTGTTGTAATCTCCTTACGATAAGAACCTAATTGTTGTTGTCCTTCGGCATAGCAATTTGATAATTGATCTAATTTTTCTTGAGCTGTCTGAAGATTCCTACCCTGTAGTTCGTCTGAAGGGGCAAATTTTTTGATACTGTTCATTTCACCTTCACTGATTAAATACTGACGAAAAAACTCTTCGACATCCTCTGATGTTTTTTGAGGATAGGTTTTGATAATCTCATATTTATCGTACTCTTCTTGATCTAGTAC
>JBOFNI010000222.1:0-1024 GCA_051658845.1 Brevinema sp.
ATTAGTGTCCCAATAAACAGCATTATAGTGACAGATTTCTGCATACTCATTAAGTTGAACATCAATAAAACTCGTATCCACAAGCATAAGATCCAAGCCTTTATCATAAGATACCTCAATGGGAGCTTTTTGAATAGGTGGTATCACTTTTCGCTTTTTCTTCTCTGCACATCCACTAATAATTAATAACAATATTAATAAATATTTCATATTATACCTCAATAAATAACTGTAGCAAACAAGCTCTATCTAGTATATTTTACTAAGCTAGGGCTTGTTTTGTCAACTCCTTGCTCAAAATTCAAAGGCGATAATATGGGCGAAAATACTGAGGACTTAGGAGATTTATCAGATAATGAACTAGAGGGTACTGTTTATGAATTCCAAAAGGGGATTAGCTGGGATGGTGTAGATACAGAATTTAAAGCAAAAGTAATCAAAGCCATGCGTGAGCTTTATTGCCACCAAAGAAAACAATACATCCCTTGGAGAATATTAGAAATATCCAGTGCTTATCGAAATCCTAGTCGCCAAGCTCAAGCAATGGTTGATTATCAATTGGTAATTGGAAGACATCAATTAGCCACTGTTTATGAAGATAAATATGATCCGGCATTACAGTTAATATCAAATTTATTCTATGATGGAAACCATTTAGGGTGTACTTCCACTTGTATGACAAGTAATGATACTATATGTAAATACGGTATCATGCAACAAGCAGTCTTAAAAGGTTTACCCTCTAATGAGCAAGAAGCTTTTTATCCCTACTTTAATAAAACGATTCCTCATGGTAATATTGATTTGCAAAATAATAAAGCGAAGATTAAAGACCTGTTAGAATTATGGATCATAAAATCTGATTTTGAGTCCAAACACACCGGTAATAAAGCTCTTGATTTTAGTAAAAATACAACAAAAGAACAACAAGATGATTTTAAAAAGATTTTGGAGGATTATAAAATTAACTTATCCTCGTATAGTACCGGTAACTTCCATATTCAGCCATTTTAGATACTTAATT
>JBOFNI010000223.1:0-1188 GCA_051658845.1 Brevinema sp.
ATCTAAACATGAAATTGAGAAGGATTTTTCTAATAATAGGAATTCCGAATAAAGAAATATCCAAGCGTACTCCATTATTAACAATATCCTGTCCTTCAGGCATCACAATTTCAAAATCGTCTAATTCTTTTGGATTGGATGTAGTCATTCCTTCGACAGCGTTATTGACTTCTGCTAAGAGATTTTGTAATCCAGCTGTATCCCCCGGTGCTTGAATGTAAGGAAGTGAGGCACGACGAGCAAGGCGAATTGCTTTAAACACGGTACGAACAACTTCGATATAACGGTAGTCCGATTTATCAGAAGCAAGAGTTCTTCCGTTACTCCAAAAAAGATTTTGTAATCCGGCATAGGTTCTTAGAGAGATCAAACGGCTTTCATCCAATGCTCGGGAATGCACGTTTGTCCACCCTTGAGGGAGTGTATAGTCGTATATAGGGAAATAATTAGTTGCACCGATACTCTGATTGACTTTTGCTTTCGTAAGATGACCTGCTGCTAATCCACTCATTTTTACCGGAGAATTTGTATTAGGTTCACAGACAACAGAAATAAAACGAGCGGAAACTTTCGCAAATTCCCTTTGTTTTTCTGTGATTGCTTCACCGAATCTTCCGGGACTTAGTGAGGTCTCCGTTAAAAACAATACTGGTCGGTGGTCTTCAAATAATCGCTCACTGAAGGAACCCAGTTTTTGATTGAATTCTGCATCAGTATTTTGGGCGATAAAAATAAATTCCGGTGTATAAATTTCCAAAATATGTTCAATAGATTCGGCGATCGTTTCAAATTTAGAAATTGGGGCTATTGTCGAAAATTTCCATTTATTTGTTTCTGTAAACAACACCTCCAGAGGGAAGATTAAGCTTACTCCGAGATCTTCTAAACTAAGGATACCGTCTTCAGGGATTACAGTCACCGTTTCTTCGGTTTTATCTCCGCTAATGGTAAGTTTAAGCTCCGATAGTCCGATTTCTCCTTCCGTATATATTTCTGCGATCACATCTACCGTACATAAAGGATCACCGGCAACGGTAATATTAATATTACCGTGGGTTTCGATAGGGGTAATGGATCCTTTAATATCCCCTGCTGTACGAACGGCTAAGATGGAAACATCGGCCATTGTTTTCTGCATCGATAGTATTCTGTTGGGAAGTTCTCCGTATCCGTATGCTTCGTGGATAT
>JBOFNI010000224.1:0-1983 GCA_051658845.1 Brevinema sp.
AGTCCCGAAATGGCAAAATTATTTGTCTCGACGCTGGCAAAACTGTCTCGAGGCGGCGATTGTTTGGTACTAGTAATTGCAGGAAACCATGACAATCCGCTTTTTTTGTCAAGTTCTGAAGCCTTTGCGGCACAATTAGGGGTGGTGATTCTCGGCTATCCGTTGGAAATTCCCTCTTTAGAAGAAAATAGTTCTGCTTGGAAAGTCCTCCAAAAAGATAAAGGTATGCTCGAAATCTTTTTTAAAAAATCCAAAAAAACAATACGCTTTTTATTATCTCCTTATGCAAATGCTCGTCGCCTTAAAAAAGATCTTGGTACACAGGATATAGATAAAAAAGCGTGGGATCTTCTTTGTGAAGAATGGGAACGTCAAATTAATCCAGAAGTGATAAATATTTTAGTAACCCATCATTTTTTTCTTCCGGAAAAACGGGAGCTTTTTCAAGCAGAAGACCCTCAAGAAGATAGTGAAGAACGATCGATTGTTGGGACGATTGGAGCTGTGTCTCTTTCGGCAATACCGGAGCATATTGATTATGTCATTGCCGGTCATATCCACCGACCTCAGTCGCTCTATTCCTCAAAAACGAAAGCCTTTTATACAGGGAGTCCTCTCATTTACAGTGCTTCGGAAAGCGGACAGCAAAAAAGCGTCCTTATGCTGGACTTAGGGAAAAAAAATAAAGAATATACGATTCCACTAACCGGTCTTAAAGATATTAAGCAGATTTATTTTGATGATTTTTCGGTGATTCCAGATATCTTAAAACAAGAACATTACCTTATTTTAATTTGGGAAGGAACACGCTATCTGAGTGCCGAAGAAAATCAATACCTACGTACGCACCACAATCTTCTTCTTCGTGTGGAAGCACGACCAAAGATTTCTTCTTCTTATAATACGCAATCTATAGAACATCTTCAGGAACAAAGTACGGAAGATTTATTTATGGAATATTTTCGTTCTAAAAACCACAATCAAGAAGCTCCGGAAGATTTACTGAGCTTATTCCGTGAATGCTTATCAGAAGAATCGGAAACAAAAATCCTGCAACGAAAACGGGGCTTTTTACCGAAATCACTAAAAATCAAAGGCTTTTACTCTTATAAAGAAGAAACATTAGTGGATTTCAGCATCTTAGAACAAAAAGGATTCTTCGGTATTTTTGGGAATACAGGAAGTGGAAAGTCTGCACTCATCGAGGCAATGATTATTGCTTTATTTTTTCGTGTGGAACGGATTGGGGTATTTGGTGCCAAAGGCAAAGGTAATTTCTCGAATGCTTATGGCATTATGAACTTGGATTCACAGGAATTATTAATCGAGTTTACTTTTGAGATTTTTGGGAGTGGTGGTCTGGAAGAATATTGTTGTCGCATTGGTGGAAAACGTGATAAAAAAAAATCATCAGAAGTTAAAATCAGTAGAGAAGTCTTGGTCAAGGATCAAGGAGAATGGATCCCTGCCGAACTCATGTCTGGAGAAGAACTTTTAGGGATCACTTATGAAGATTTTCGGAAAACAATCGTCCTTCAGCAACAGGATTTTTTGGGATTTATTTCTGCAGAACCTAAAGACAGCACGGCAACTTTGATGCGTTTGTTTCAATTGGAGCGTTTTGATTTATCGTTAGCTCTTGAAAAATTAGAAAAATCCGAACTTCAAGAGTTTCAGAACATTGGATCAAGATTACAATATTTAGAAAACTGTAATGAAGATAATCTCTTGGAATTACAAAATAACGAAGAGCAGTTACAGAAGGAATTAAGCCTTCTCAAAAGCCAGTTGGACTTACAGCAGGAACAACTCAATCAATTCAAGCGTTATCAGGAACAGCAAGAACAAGCTCGGCAAATTCAAGAGCGTTTTCATTCTTTAGAAATACAGCACCAAGAATATCACCAAGCTCGAGAACGGTTAAAGATTCTTCCGATGATTGAGCAAGAAGAAAAAATGATCCAAGCACAGCACCGTAAAGAA
>JBOFNI010000225.1:0-1281 GCA_051658845.1 Brevinema sp.
TTTGTTGGATAAGTGACCCATTACAACTAAATATAAGTCTGTGTGTGTGTGTGATCTGATATTTGACTTAATTAATTGACTATCGATTAATGATCTATATAAGTGACGTCCTCTGTCTAAATGCTATGGGGAGGGCGCAAAATAATTGATTAATTACAGTATGACCACGTGGTTAACCTATGAAACAATCTAATTTTTAAACATGTTATGCACACATGCTGTGTACACATCTCTTACAAGAACAATATTGGCTGTATTTGTTTCCCATTCAAACATTGCTCTTAAGAAATGTAGTTATGGTAGTGGGTAGCATGAACGGGTATGATGGGTCCCTTCGATCTGAGCATCTCGAAATGATGAACATGATGCACACAGCTCTTTATAATGTAATGTCAATGTTTCGATGCATTGTGAGACAGTTAAGATGGATTCGAATATGTGACTATTCAAATATGAGAATCTTTATCTCTCTATCTCACCCTCTCACTCACTCACTCCCTCTCGGGTTATTTTCTTTTGATAGTTTTTCATACATCATATTAAAATCCTTGCGCATTTTAATGCGCCTTTAACTTTTGCCAGATACCTACAACGTTGTGAGAACAAACAACGTGAATCTTCACTAATAACGCTGGTTTAACGGACGGCCATGAGATTTGGATAAAGTGGCGCTTTTACGGACAAAACGTAAAAAAACCGAGACTCTTCTTTTTTTCAGTACAAACACAAAAAATAGGATTTAACACTATGCAAAATTATATAAAGAGAGGATACAGAGCCAACAAAATGCAGTTAGCATCTAACCAGAATTGCAAATATTAATGTATCCTTAAAAAAATAGGAACATGATGGCTCATTGTTAAGATGTTGGACCAACAACCCCGAAGATTGTGCGTTCGATTCCTAGTGCCATCGATGGCTATAAGATTTGGATACAGCGGCGCTTTTTACGGACAAAACGAAAAAAAAAAACAGACTCTTTTTTGGTTACTTTTATAATCAGGGGAGCGCGCGAACACATTAGCCCACGACCAGAAATGTTGCAAAGAAAACCCGAATTTGTAATTGGCATTTTACAAGAGCTACACAATTATTAGTTGAAGGCAATTTTAGTGCACTGTAGATTTACAGTGTAGATTTGTAAATTTAGATTTAAACGTAACAACAATGACAATGCCTGCCAACCGTAAAAGAAAAAAAATGTTTATTTTATTTTATTTTACGGTGGAATTATGGCAACCCCAGCTGCCAGCGTTTTACCGTAAAATCTACTTTTTTTTT
>JBOFNI010000226.1:0-5754 GCA_051658845.1 Brevinema sp.
TTTTCAAACGAATAAAAATGGAACGGTAATCGGAGGTTTGTGGTACGATCATTTTACCGCTTCTTATATTACCAATCCCAAAGATTTGCAAATCGATCATATTGTTCCTTTTAAAGAAGCCTTTCGTTCTCAGCAACATACTTGGACAATAGAAGAAATCAACGAGTTTTACAATTCTCCTTTGCTCTCCGCATTACTCCCCGTATACAAAGACGAAAATCAACGCAAAAGCGATTCCAAAGAATATCTCCCTCCCAATCCCGCATTTCAAAAGATTTATCAAGATATGTGGATCTACACCAAAATTCATTACAAACTGAATGATTAACTATTATCAATCAGAATAATATGGCCTAAGATATTGCAAAAATCCCCCTTATAAGTTATAATTTATGAGTATATATGGAGGATTTATGTTTAAATATTTACAAAAAATTGGAAAATCCTTAATGCTTCCGATTGCCGTATTACCGGCTGCAGGCTTGTTATTAGGAATTGGGGGTGCATTATCTAATCCTAACACCGTTAAAGCCTATCCATTTTTGGATATTAACTGGATTCAGAGCATCCTCCAAGTGATGGCAGCATCCGGAGAAATTGTTTTTGTCAACCTTGCCTTACTAATCTGTATCGGTCTTACGATAGGATTGAGCAGTACAGACAAAGGTACAGCAGCATTAAGTGCTGTGGTAGGATTTTTAGTTATGAATGCCTCCATTAAAAGTATGCTTCATATAAGCGGATCCGAAGGTTCGATTGATACAGGAGTGGTTGGGGCTTTGGTGATGGGGTTTGTCATCTCTAATCTTCATAATAAATACCACGATATTCAATTACCTGCAGTATTAGGATTTTTCGGTGGTTCTCGATTTATTCCTATTATTTCTTCATTTAGTGGAATTCTGATTGGATTTTTGTTTTTTCTAATTTGGCCAGAATTTCAAAAAGGATTAATCGCTGCCGGTAATTCTATTGCAAGCTTAGGCTCTTTTGGTACATTTTTGTACGGATTCCTACTGAGACTAACTGGTGCTATTGGACTTCATCATATGATTTATCCTCTATTTTGGCTTACAGAATTAGGAGGCGTTGAACAAGTCGCTGGGCAAACCGTTGCCGGAGCTCAGAATATTTTCTTTGCACAATTAGCAGATCCTAATCATACGGGTTTATTTACAGAAGGAACACGGTTTTTTGCCGGACGTTTCGCCACCATGATGTTCGGTCTTCCAGGGGCTTGTTTAGCCATGTATCTCGCCGTTCCTATAGAAAAACGAAAATTAGTTGGAGGTCTCTTCCTTAGTGCGGCTATTACTTCGTTTATTACAGGAATCACCGAACCAATCGAATTTATGTTTTTATTTGTAGCTCCGTATTTATACGTCTTACATGCTTTTTTTGATGGTTTATCCTTTTGGATTGCCGATCTTCTCAATATTTCTATCGGGAATACCTTCTCTGGAGGATTTATTGACTTCACCTTATTTGGAATACTTCAAGGGAATGAATTTACCAACTGGGTTTATGTCCCTTTGGTCGGCACTTGTTGGTTTTTTCTTTATTTCTTCAGTTTTAAATTTCTTATCACTGTCTTTAATATACCTACTCCCGGTAGAGAAGAAGAAGACGAGGAAATTCATATTGTTAATAAAGATTCCTTACAACAAACCGCTCAAGATATTATTGAGGCTCTCGGTGGTAAAGATAATATCGAAGATGTTGATGCTTGTATTACAAGACTCCGTATTGCCGTCAAGGATGTTACTAAAGTCAACCAAGTTGCCATCAAAAAAAGTGGTGCCAGTGCTATTTTAGAAGTACAAGGTGGTATCCAAGCTATTTTCGGTGCCATGGCAGATCCTCTTAAACAACGAATCAACGACTTACTCGAACATCAATAAAAACTTTAATCTATTCATATAAATGGAGGAATTATGTATTGTAAAAAAATTATATCATTTTTCAAAAACTGTTGTAAGAAAAAATCAAAACCTTGTTGTTGTAGTACAAATACAGAAGCAGAAACTCTTCTTGAATTGCTCGGTGGAAAAGACAATATCAAACATCTTGATGCCTGTCTGACAAGGCTTCGATTGGAATTAAACGATCTTTCCAAAATTAGTAAAGCAGAATTAAACAAATGCACTTCTACTGTAATCGAAGTTCCAAATGGTGTCCAGCTGGTTTTAGGGGCAAAAACACAGTCCCTAAAAGAAGAAATGGAAAAATTATTAAAATTATAGGATTATATGATGATTGATTCTCTCAAAGGGCAGCTAGTTGTTTCCTGTCAAGCACTAGCTCATGAGCCTTTACATAGCTCTTTTATTATGTCAAAAATGGCACTTGCCGCCTATCGTGGAGGAGCGAAAGGTATTCGTGCCAACGGTGTTCAAGATATTCAGGCTATTCGTAAAGAAGTAGATCTCCCCATTATTGGTATTATCAAACAAGAATACGGTGATCACCCTGTATTTATCACCCCCACGATGAAAGAAGTTTCCGCCCTCGCCGAGATCTCCGTTGATATAATCGCCGTTGATTCGACAAGACGAGCGCGTCCCGATGGATTATCAACCATAGAATTTCTAAGCACCATCAAACAAAGCTATCCTCATATCCCTTTAATGGGAGACTGTGCTGACTTAGAAGACGTCGCTCTCGCAATGGAATATTGTGATTTTATCGGAACAACGTTATACGGTTATACCGAATATACCAAAGACTGTGATATTTCCAAAGATAATTTCGCCTACCTCCAACAAGTCATCAAACTCAGCAGTAAACCCGTCATCGCCGAAGGTAAAGTCAACACTCCCGAAAAAGCCAAACGTTGTTTAGACTTAGGAGCGTGGTGTGTCGTCGTTGGTGGGGCAATCACCAGACCGATGGAGATCACCGAACGTTTTGTTCACGCAATCTCTTAAATGATAAATTTCTCAAATCCAATCCCCTCTATATATGGAGGGGATTTTTTTATTTAAGAGTAAATAATTATTTATTATATGCAAAAAAAATCTTGACAATTTCCCCCTTCCCGTCTATAATATAAAAAATCAAATAAAAAACTAAAAATAGGGGGAATCATGCACCAAAAACTTGACTTTTTTAAAGAAATCCCCAACAATTTAACAGCACAGCACAGCACAGCACAGCACAGCACAGCTTAACTTAATCTTTTTTATTTTTAAATCCCTTAGATCTTTTCTAAGGGATTTTCTGCGTTCCATTCTTAACCTAAATCTATTATTAATCTTTTTCCCTAAACTTTCGTTTAGGGATTTTCTGCGTTCTCTTTTTTATTTGATTCCTCTACAATCATTCTTTTGTAATCCCAAAATTTCTTTTTTTCGTTCTTTCATTATCAACATTATTAATTCAACAATCAATATTGCTCTGCAATATAACAAAAATTATAGGAGGATTTCTATGAAGAAGTCTTTATTAGCACTCAGTGTGCTGTTTATTTTAGGAGCTTGTTCCGTCGCTCCTAGCTCTGAGGTCAAAGGGTTTTTAGGCGGAAAAACAATCACATCCGACTTAGTTGAAGGTACATTCAATACAGATGCTACAGAGCTAAAAGTGGAAGGTGAGGGAACTTTCAAGATCCAAAAAGGAAGCACCGCTAATTCTGCTACTTATTTATTTGATCATAAACCATCACCTGTTACTACAAGCTTTATATTAACAGAAATTACAGCTACTGGTGGAAAAGTAAAGTTTGAAGAAAAAAGCCCTGATGGAACCACCTCCGAAGAAAGTACATTCACCCTAAAATAAACGTACTATTTTTGGACTCCATAATATACCTCCTCCGTTTTGGAGGGGGTAGTTTAATAGAAATATTTATCAAATTTTTATCAAACACTGTTTTTATACTAACACTCTTTGATGAGAAAAAATAATAAATAAGAGGAGATTTCTATGCAAAAATTGCAAAAATCTTTATTAGCACTGAGTGTGCTATTTGTTTTAGGGGCTTGTGCTACTTCACCTGACAACACTCACGATGATGACCCCATCATTGATACTGTCTTGGCTCGAGGACTTCAAGAAGCTATTGATCGTGTTGGATCTGTTACAGGACTTACCCTTTGGAGTCATGAGTTTCGTCTTCAAAACGATGATTCCACTAACAAACAGGTCACAAACTACTATTTTGGTGAGGATAGTTATAAACGGATTGCTGTTCAATCTTTTAACGGAAAATACTATGACGACAATAAGATATATAATAATGAAGTTGTCTACCAAGAAATCTTGATGGGAAAACTTTCAATTAAAGAACAAGGATCATTTACAATATATACACCGGATACAAAAACAGATCAGACTTCTGAATTTATCAACGCAGGATATACTAGAGTCTTTGACATATCATTCCGCGATCAATGGTGTATCAAAAAACCAACGATACCATGGACGAAATTGGATCCCCCTCTTTATACTCATGACCATCGCTGGCTTATTGTAAAAGAAACTCCTACAGAGCTACATATAGGAAGAGTAGACAAACTGGAGGGAGAAGAAAATAAGTATACTATGTGGGATAGATCGGATGTAGAAGGATATATCAAATACAGAACGACCATCTACAAAAAACAATAGATAAACTTTTAGACACCATAATATACTATGATCCCTTACATAATATAGGGGATTTTCATTTCATTAAAAAAATTTTTCATAACCAAGCCTCCAAAATATTTTGGAGGCTTGGTTTCTTTGATTATTTGGTTTATTCTGTAACAGAGATCTGCTATAACAAGTTAAAGAAGGTCTCAAATTTTCAAAATTCTCTACCCATCCATAGCTGTTCTACAAAAACTTTCCCATAGAAAATCTCCTATGAATTGATCGGTTCACTCAAGATAAGATCTTGATTAATGTATACTTTCTCAGAAAAAATCTCATCAACACCTCTACATCAATCGTTTGACTTGTGATCGCTTGTGACTCCCTAATAATACAACGTCTTTTTGTACCACCTTCCAATAAAAGTCTACTAACGAAGACGTAAAGACTCCAAAATCGATCGTATTATTCTTCTCGATCCACTCGGTCGCTGCCTTAACAATAATCGTACAATGAAAAGATTCCTCTGACAGCTCAGCCCTGCAATATTAAACATCAATCCGATATGATTAATCCCTGCGTAGGCGATCATCTGAATATCATTATAACAATAACAAGATTGAGTATCTGGTTTATATCTCCACGCTGAAGAAATGTGTCGTTTTTGAGCTGATCGCTTGCTCCATTATACAGAGTTGTTTCTATTTGAAATATTCTCTTAAGCTCCATAAAATATTTTTAATAAAAAAACCCCTCTCCTAAGAGAGGGGTGAGTCAGTGAATTTACATCATGCCAGGCATTCCCATGCCACCGCCCATTCCGCCACCCATTGGTGGTTCTGGGGTTTTAGAAGGAAGATCGGTAATCATCACTTCTGTGGTCAGGAGCATTCCTGCAATAGACACAGCATTTTGAAGAGCCGTACGAGTAACTTTCGCAGGATCCACAATACCGGATTTCATCATATCCACCCATTCATCAGTTAGAGCGTTGTATCCTTGTCCGTCTTTGGCTTCGTTAGCTTTCATAACGACGACAGATCCGTCGACACCGGAATTTTCGGCAATTTTTTTCATCGGAGCTTCGATCGCTTTTCGGATAATATTAATACCGACTTGCTCTTCTTCGTTATCTCCTTTAAGGGAATCCAAAGCTTTTTGGATTCTCAACAAGGCAAC
>JBOFNI010000227.1:0-1174 GCA_051658845.1 Brevinema sp.
ACGTGTCCCCTTTACCTGCAAGTTGGACGCAATGAGAGGTGCGTGCAGTGACTCTGAGGGGTTCAGACCACCGAGGTTCGTGCCACTTCCGTTTGAAGGACTTCAGGCGGACCCACTCGGACGGCGAAGCGGCGGCAGAGGGTTCAACAGGAGGTATCGTCTGTGGAGAGAACAACTCAATCAAAGAGGTTAACGTGTCAAAATATAGTTTGTGTGTCAGCGGCGCTGGAGGCTCCAACTGAAGCGGAGACGTTGGTCCAGGAAACTGCCGGCCTGTAAGAAGTTCAAAAGGTGTGAACCCACTGACTCTGTTAATAGAAGAACGGACAGACATTAACGCAATAGGTAAAGCATCGAGCCAATTCAATTTAGTCTGTGCACAGATTTTAGCCAATTTGTGTTTGAGAGTGAGGTTCATACGTTCAACCTTGCCCTGGCTCTGAGGATGATAGACAGCCCCAAACGCATGAGTCAGACCCAGACTAGTCTCGACCTGTCTGAGATGAACGTTTTTGAAATGGGAACCATTGTCTGATCTGATACGACGAGGAAAACCATGGGTGGGAATGTAGTGATTAATTAAACACTTGATGACAGCCGTACTGTCCTCTTTACCCACCGGGTAAGCTTCAGGCCAACCAGTGTAAGAGTCGATCATAACCAACAGAAAAGCCTTACCGCGCACCCGTTTGTTCATGTCTGTGAAATCAATAATGAGTTCATCCCCTGGCCCTGCAGTAATGGGGAACGAGCCAATTCCAGGTTTTAGGGACGGTTTAATGTTAAACTGTTGGCAGATGCTACAGGAGCGGATGAACTCCAAAACCAGGTGGGGCATAAAAGGGTGCCACCAACATTGGAGGGAACGCAACATCTGGGCAGCACTCACATGAGATTGCCCATGAGCCTGCTGTAAAACCGACACAGCCAATTTAGAAGACAAGGCTGGCCTACCGTCAGGTGCACAGAAACAACCATCTGATGTCTGCTTGGCTCCTTTTGAGAGCCATAGGGATTTTTCTTCAGGTGAAGCCGAGTCATGCTCCTGTTTGAGAGAGGAACGGGTAAATTTAGGAAGAAGGGCCACTAGTTGGAGGTCAGAGGTCAATAGGCATTGCTTGGGAAGGTACCCTGCTGCCTGCTTAGCCGCACGGTCAGCGGCATCGTTACCCTT
>JBOFNI010000228.1:0-17284 GCA_051658845.1 Brevinema sp.
ATAAAATAGTTCATATTTTATCGTGTTAGGATGTCAAAAAAACGAAAAGCCGGTCTTGGGTTTCCATAATCGGCAGCTTCCTGCGGTGTGTCGTAAGACTCTAGAGAAGTAAATATTACGCCTTTAGTCTCTTCTCTTATCCCAAGAGAAATGTACTTGGTTTTATCTTCAATAATAGCTTTGTAAACAGCCCAATCACCTTCATCTCCAACACTATATATCGAAAAATGCGCATAAATTTTAGAAGGCATCGTAAACGATCCGTCTGATTTTATTTCTACTTGTACGCCCGTTTGAAATTTTGAATCATACACCACATTATAACAAATTTCTTGTATTATATGGTGAGCACCGTGATCCGTCTTCCATTGATTTTGTGCTAACATATCAAGCCAAAGTTTTTCAGTAGGGCTAGGCTCTTCAGGAAAGACTCCCCCCACTTCAGATTGAGCGCTACACGAAACGACTAAAAAGAAACAAAATAGTAAGTTTTTCAAACTATTCCTCCATAAAAATATAACTTATTTAATTATCATAAAAATATTACCTCAAAATCAATCTTTTAAATCACTGAAATAAAGCATCTTTCTCTTGTTGAGAAGATAATTTTTGTTTAGTTTTACGCTCTAAATCGTTTAATAGCGTTTCTAATTGAAGTACCGTTTGATAATCCAAAAAAAACGGATCTGGATTAATGCCCAGAAATAAATTTTTTGCTCGAGCCTCATGAAATACAAAATATAAAAAATGATTTTGAAGATCTCCGGAAACAAAACGAACCGTTACTTTAGGGTTTCGTACTCTTCCTTGCACTAAGGTATTATCTACAATCGTATTAAAGGTTATGGTTACAATATCTTTTGTATGTTCAACCTTATTTTTAAGAGCAACCGTTCTCCATTCTTTATATTTTTGAATTGCTGATAATAACTGAGCTTGCTGTTCCTTTGTGAAATAGGCCTGGTACTCTACTAAAGTTGGTGTAAAAGAAAAGATCACATCACTTTTTCCCTCTAAGCCATAGACATCCAATTCAAATTCTGATGTTATATCAAACATATCATTATAATAATAAGCCGGTAACTCCTCCAACAACACACTTTGTGCATGGAGCGTTACGCTCATCATCAATAATATTATTATTTTTCCTATCTTCATTATAATCCCCTTATCCTTTTTAATATAATTCAAAAGTTTGTAAATCAAATTCTTCTTCCGTTCCTGTATCCATACTCTTTCTCTTAATCAAACCTTTCTGAAGCTCCGGTATTCCACAAATCCAAACGTATTTTATTCTTGCTTTATCCGCATATTTTAGTTGTTTCCCCAAATCAAAAGAAGTATCGGGAAAAACCTCTACACTATAATGTTTGGTTTTGGAAGTATTTAAAAAAGACATGAGATCCGATCCGTAGTGCAAATCCCCATCCCTTTCTTGATCGAAAAACGGATTTTTTGTTAAAAGAGGCAATATTTTATCAAGAGAGTCTTTCATTAGTTCTTTATTTTCAGCATGAGAAAGAAAAATATTCTCTACCATCGAAACGCAATCTAAAAAGATATGTTCCATATTTTTGATATTATCGGCAATCGTATGAAACATCGACAAAGGAAGCTCAGAATCCAAGGCAATCATATGCTTTTCTACTATAAGATCTTCATCATTTAACAAACAATGTCCTCTCAAAAATGATTCGAACGTTACATCTCCAATGGCAAATCCCACTCCGGAAATCTCACTATTTTTATGAAACAAACTCACGAGATTATCGTAACGACCACCCCCAAACAAGGCTCGAGAATTTTCGGGATTTTTATCAAAAGCTTCAAATACAATTCCCGTATAATAGGCAAGACCACGAACAACGGAAAAATCATAACGAAAAGGATTTGCTTCTTTAAAGATATGTTCACAGAGAGATAAGATCTCTTTGAGTTCTTGAGCTCCCTCAGAATCAGGAACAAGATTAAAATTCTCTTCAAAACTATTTTCGCATACTTGATTGAATTTCGTGATTTGTTCTTTTGAAAGTCCAATCTCTTCTAATAATAAAATAAATTTTTCTTCAGCAAGTTTTCCTTTTTTATCAAGAGCTTTCGATAATTTTTCTACAAGCTCAAACGATATTCCAAGGTATTGTACAAAAATATCTTGAACAAATTGCCGATGATTAATACGAATTTCGTACATCTCGGGATTTGCCTGAAAAATATCAAAAACCGCCTGTGCCGTCCTAAGAATTTCAAAGTCTGCAGACACACCTTTTGCACCAATAAGGTCAACATTTATTTGATAAAATTCCCGAAGACGCCCTTTTTGAGGGCGTTCGTATCGCATAAAATTTTCGATCGAATACCAACGCTGAATTTTAGGAAGTTCGTTGATTTTGGCGGCGTACATACGGGCAATCGTCGGTGTCAACTCTGGACGAATTGCCACCCGTCGGTTGCCTTTATCGTGAAATACGTACAATTGTTGCTCTGCGATTTCTTCACCACTCTTCGCCGCAAAAATCTCAAAATCTTCTAAAATAGGCCCAGATATTTTTTCGTAAGCAAAACTTGATACCGCTTCTTCAATTAATGAAAACATATAAGAACGAAATCTCATCTCCTGTGGGTAAAAATCTCTTGTTCCTGGATAGGAGTTTGTGGATATTTTTTGACTCATAATACTCTCTTGATATAATTTTAGGGAATCCCCCTATCTGTATTTTAAAGCTGACAATCTGTTATTTAAAAGAACTATAAAACAACAGGAGAAACAAACACGGTAATCCCTTCTACGGATCGAATCACCACCCAAGCCCCTTCAGGAATAACCGTTTGGTCTTTCGATCGGGCAGGAAAATTATCCGCAGCATGCTGAATCCGTCCTTGATTTTCAAGGTTGTTAATTGTTTCGACAACTTTTACCTTTTTACCGATTAATGATTCTGCTCCTTGCTTATATCCAACATCCTTTTTACTCGTTACAAATAGTGGACGAATCAACGCAACCGTCAATCCCGAACCAATAAAAAATAAGACTCCTTGAATCCAAATATTATTTACCAGCAATGCAAAAAATCCTACCAACACTGCCACTATTGCTAGAAAAATAAAAATTGTCATTGGGGTTAATAACTCCAATACCACTAACATAATCGCAACAAGCCACCAAAAAATATATAAGGTATTTTGATCCATGTTCTACTCCTTACGGTAATTTTTTATTATCTTTTTTAAAATGATCTACAAAATAATCATTATCGAGGACAATTTATGAAGTTAATCATCTTTTTTCTACTATTAAGCTCTATCTTTTGGGGTGTAGAACCACAAAATAAAATGTATATCCCTATTAGTCAAGGTACAAACCTATCAGAATCACCAAAAGCCATTGATAACTTATATATCCAAAAAGTCGCCGCTAGAAGAGTTGGTCATCTTCGGGTCGGAAACCAAGAAGATATTAATGAATTTAACGAAGATTCAGACGGTATCTTTATTCCTAAGCCTTTCCGTAATAAAACCAATTCCTATTGGCTTGATCCTAATTTTCAGATGGGACCAGGATCTGTCAACGATTTTGGAGGTAATCCCAGCGCCGAACAAATGCTTGGACCTTATATTTTCTAAAATTTTGTCCATATTCAGATCATCGATCAGACCTAGTTCATCAATTATCTCTACTTCATTATACGGAATAAACCAATAACACTTGCAAAAATCATTGCAAGGACAATAAATATCCGAGAAAAGAGTAATCCTCCAACAGGACGATCATAATAAAGCTCCACATTCTGCGTACCGGACGGAATATACGCATACTGCTGAATCCCATTTGCCCGATGAATAGTACTAGGAACGCCATCTACTAAAATATTCCAACCTTGATCCATCAGATCTCCAAAATAAAGAACAGTCGCTTCATCAAGATCCAGATTTAATCGATAAGCGTTATAATTTAATCGTTCGGGAATTATAGGCACAGGAGGCTGAATATTAAGATTTTCCGGAACACCATAACCGACGTTCTCAAGTGGAAGAACAAATTGCTCAATATTTTTAAGAGACTCTGACAATTCATCAAAAAGATACAAGCGATCAACTTCTCGAACATTATACACCAAAGAAAAACGAGGGAGCTTGTTTTTTAATTCATAAACAGCAACCACTTGATTATAGCTTCCTTGAAGATTCGTAATAAACAAGGTGTCTCTTTCCAATTGAGGGGCAAAATTCTGTTGACTTTCCGCACCGACTAAAAGATATTTTACGTTTCCAATATACCACAGGCGTTTATTCATTTCCCAAATATCACCGAAATCTTGATAACTGATAATGCTTTTAAAAGGAGCGGAAAAAAAGTTGACATAGCCATCATCCAAACGAGATATAGGGATTCTCCCAAACATATTAATATCAAAATAAGGAAAGGAGTAGGTCAAGTCATTATTATTAAGAGGGTATAGTCCTTGTTCAACAACTGAGCCCATAGGATGAGGAGAACCCGTTAAATTAGGAATATATAGAGAGCCCGAAGCTCGGTATTCCAATCCTAAATTTTCTTCTAAAAACGTAATTAATTCCGTTTTAGGATAAAATTCCTGCTCATTCACATAAGTACGAGCAATATAAAAGCGATTGGATTGGTATAAATTATACGATGTAAGCAAGATAATAATTACAGGAAAATAATGGAGAAATCGAGAATACTTCGATCCTAAATAACAACACACCGTCAATACGGTAAACAACAAAGACATACTAAGTACCGCATTCACACGACCTGTTAAGATAGCATCAATCATCGCTCGATCGGCTCGTCCCAATATTTTCCGAATAGAAGTAGGATCCCCCCCACCAGTAGCCATCAACAGAACAAACCAAAGAATACACAAACCCGTAATCGTCCCCAACACTAAGAAAAAGGTTTTTTTCTTTTTTTCATCAGCTAATGATAAGAGTTCTTTGACTGCATCTAAACCAAAAGCGGCAACAATACTCCAAGATAAGCCTGTAATACTAAGGAACTTCAAAGGTACACGCATTTTATCCATTCCAGGAATCTGATACCAAAGCCAAAAAAACGGAGGGAGATATTTACCAAAAGCAAGAAGTAAAGCAAGTACACCAGTAAAAAGAAAAAATCGAAGAGAATGATCCTTTTTTTTCCAAGCGAGGATCGCACCAGCAAGCATAAACACGATAAGAAAAAATCCTAAAGAATCGGTATTCCCCGACATCGGCTTATCACCATAGTACGGATATTCAGGTTCGGTAGAGCTAAGTCCATGATATCCAAATGCCAAACTATCCAACAACTCGATTGGAGGGAAAGACCAACTTGTCGCAAATTCCCAAGACCCTTGATTCGCTAGAAATTCCGAATTTGTCCAAAATTTTATTGTTGGTAGAAAAATCCCCAAGCCGACAACAAGGATCACAAACAAATAGCAGATCTTATTTTTAATCGTTTGGATCGGAAGAAACTCTTTAAAATTTGAGATAGAAAACGATATTGATTTCGTTTGAATCAGTAGGTACAATGTCCAAGCCATTCCTAAAACCGTTCCGTAAATCCCACGCTGAGGTTCACCGATCATCATCCAAGCCCAAAAAATCCCACCCCAAACAGCTGCTAATATTTTGTATCGTCGTCCTTCCGTTTTTCCATCTAAAAGTATAGAAAGACATAATAAAAATCCCGGTGTCATCGGAATCGCTTCAATTGCTAAGGCATGACCACTATACACTAAAGAAAGTACGTGAGGAAGAAAAGTATAAGATAATGCTCCAAACACCGATGCCGAATCGGAAAGCCCTTGTCGTTTGATTAAAGAAAATGTTAACATCCCTGATAAAAATAGTGCAATAAGATACACCCAAACTACTTGAACATTTCCAGTCAAAGCGAGAATAGTATTGTAGAGATCAGGATTCGGTACATTAAAAATAAAGCCTAGCCAGTAATTAGGAATAAAATGATAGCCTTGTCCAGATAATAACGAACGAACAATAACCGACCTCATTGAGATATTATCGTCAACCCCTTGTAAGAGCATCCCCATAAAACTTTCTCGAAATAATAATAGAATGATTACTATGAGGAGTGCTGAAAAATATATTCTTGTTTTACTATAAGACATTATTTATCCTTCTTATTTATATTTTTATTACATTTTCTCTATATGAAAATCATCATCGATGAGAAATACAATACACTCTAATCACTCTCTATTTAGGAGATAAGATGACAAGCAAAATTTTTTTTATAAAGTAAACGACCATTTTTTTGTTCAACTAGAGCAACCATACGCTCTTGAAACATTAATAGATAAACACCTTCTTCCAGCTTAGGAAAATAAGGAGAAAGAGGGCGACCATGTAAAAGATGATCTTTATCCTCTACCCATTCTAATATCGGAAGAAAAGACAAGGCTTTTTCAGGAAGAATTACATAATCTCTCCATTGATCCAAGCGTTCCAAATCTAGTGTATCCTCTAAAGCAATCCCTCCGGAATACAATCGTTTTAATGTTTTCAAATGACCTACAGTATTGAGACTCTTCGCCAAATCTCTTGCCAACGACCGAATATAAGTTCCCGAACCGCAACGGATACAAGCTGAGATTATATGATCATAATAGGAAATATTAAACCATTCCAATACCTGTACCGTCCGAGAAGATAGTTCTACCTGTTCCCCTTTTCGTGATAATTCATAGGCTCTTTTACCATTGACTTTTAATGCCGAATATTGAGGAGGAATTTGAGAAATTGATCCCGTAAAATTTTTAATTTCTTGGATAATTTGATCGAGGGACATATTAGGAACATCTTTTTTTTGGATTACTAGCCCTTCTTTATCATCCGTATCTGTTGCCGTTCCTAACAAAATCTCGGCTTCATAGATTTTATCGGATTCTAATAAGAGATCAAAAAATACCGTAGCATCGTTGATCAAAATCGGGAGCACCCCTTCTGCCATTGGGTCTAAAGTCCCCCCATGCCCAATTTTTTTTATTCCTGTAATTTTTTTTACCTTACGAACTACATCAAAGGAACTCATACCAGACGGCTTATTTATTCCTAAAATCCCTATTACCATGATAAAACACCTGAGAATATATATATAATTTATTATACAGAACTTTCTCAAAAAACTCAAGACTAGTCTTATAAAATACTTTGTTCTTTGTTTTTGAGTTTTTTTTAAAAGAATGCTATACTATAAGATATAGAAGAGGTTATTATGCCTACCAGTAAAATTATTTCACGAATCCAACAGATAGAAAGCCGAATTACAGAAATTCAAAAGATCGGACAAAAAAGCCCACCCCCTGCAAAAGTAACACAAACACGCCCAAATGGAGATACATTCTCAGAAATTTTAGACGAGGTCATCCGATCAAAAGAAAATGAATCACTGGATCTATTATCCGATCCTTTATCATTACTTGATAACAAAGTAGACTCTTTAATGGAAATATATAAATCTACCGGACAAATGCCAACAGCAAAACCCCAAAGTATCCCAAAAAATAGAATTTTCTCATCGAATCCAGGGACTTGGGATTCTATTATCCAACAAGCAGCAAATACCATCGGTGTCGATGCCAATTTAATCCATGCGGTGATTCAAGCAGAATCGGCATATAATCCTAATGCCATATCCCGTGCCGGAGCAGAAGGTTTAATGCAACTAATGCCCTATACCGCAGAAAGAATCGGTGTTCAAGATTCTTTTGATCCCCCCCAAAATATTATGGGGGGTACAACGGTACTCAAAGAAATGCTCACCCGTTATGACGGAGATCTTATCAAATCCCTTGCCGCATATAATGCTGGACCGGAAGCAGTAGATAGAGCAAACGGTATCCCTAAATATAAAGAAACTCAAGAATATGTTCCAAGAGTTTTAAATTACTATTACAATCTTAACCATCGTTAAACAAACAATTACAGAGCGAGGAAATCATGGGTCAATGGATAAAAGTTGCTATATTATTACTAATCAATATCATTATTGCCGGATCAATGCTTTATTTTTTAGATTATATGAAAATTATTGATTATCGCACTATGTTCGGTCAACTTACAAGAAGAACGATTACCTTACCGGCTCGTGTTGAAGATCCTCTCTTACTAGAAAAAGAAGAACTCAACAAAAAATGGGAATTACTTACAATTAAAGAATTGGAATTATCTAATTTAGATCAAACCCTTATCGCCAGTAATCTTTCTCTTCAGACCGAGCAGCTCCAGCTCCAAGATGAGAGGGAAGCATTTCTCAACGAACAAGCTCTTGTTGCACTCCAACAAAGCGAACAAAACGCCTACGATACTAAAATCCAAGATGTTGCTACACAAATCTCCGGAATGCCCCCTCAAATGGCAGCAGAAATTTTAAATCTCCAAGATGATTTACAAGTTGTTGATGTTTTCAAAAAAATGGATCAAATTGCTATCGACAACGGTCAAGCATCAACCGTACCCTTTCTTCTTACGCTATTGGAGCGAGAAAAAGCTGCCCGTATCCAAACCTTGATGCTTGTCGCACAAGAAGGCTAATCTTTTTATTTTTCCTATTATTTCCTACTAGTAGTATTTTATTTTAATCCATGATAAAAAATTCTTGTTTATATTTTGACGAAAAAACAATAATCACGCATAATATAAAATAATAAGTAAAAATTTTTACAATCATTAGGGAAAATAATGACAACAACAAAAGTCCTCGTCTTGGCGGGAGGAGTTTCTGCCGAAAAAGAAATTTCACAACGCTCTGGAGAAAATATTTATCAGGCTCTTATAAAAGCAGGATTTAATACAACGATCTTAGATCCTGCTAATACCAATTTTTCTTACGATAATCTCAAAAATTTTGATGTGGTATACCCTATTCTACATGGTACTAAAGGTGAAGATGGTTGTATTCAAGGAGTACTAGAAAGCCTTAATATTCCTTATGTAGGCTGTGATGTGCTTGCCAGTGCTCTTACGATGGATAAAGCAATAACCAAACAATTATTTCATCAATTAGGGATACCTTGTGCTCAAGGTTTTGTCTCCAAAGGTTCTTTAGAAGAAATTCTCCAAAATATCGAAAAAATTTCCTACCCTGTTTTTGTCAAACCAGTAAATGAAGGCTCCAGTGTCGGTTCGTTAATTCTCCATAATCGAGAAGAAGCCTTAGATTTATTACCAAAACATTTATCTGACTATCCTTATGCCTTGATTGAACAACTTTTAATAGGAAGGGAAATGACCGTAGGGGTAATTTGTTTAGAGGAGCATATCCAAATCCTTCCTATTTTAGAGTTACGTCCAAAAGCAGAATTTTATAATTACGAAACCAAATACACCGCCGGTATGACAGAATTTATTTTACCGGCAGAAATAGATCCAAGAACTCTTGATACCATCCATCAACAGGTATCGATGATTTTTCAAGAGTTTCAGTTAAGAGATTGTGTACGTATTGATTTGATCCTTACTGAGCAAGGACCTGTCTATTTGGAAGTCAACACCGCTCCGGGAATGACCGCTACCAGTGATATTCCGGCAATGCTCTCAAGTGCAGGTATCGATATTACCGAGTTTGTAGACAAATTAATTAGTAAAGCCTTAAGGAGATCTTGTTGTTAAATCAAAAATTATCAGCTCCTTTAATTATCTTATTAATTGCCATTAGTTTTGGATTACATCGTACTGTCTATGAATTAATGAATAACATTACACAAAATTTTCAGATTAAGCATATTGATATTAAGGGTACTGTGTTATCAAGAGATATGCAATTTGATCAGATTATCACTTATAGCACTAACGAAGCGTTGGGAAATCTCAATAATGTCAATCTTCAGCAATTAAAATATAATTTAGAACGCTTAGAACTAATCAAGCAAGTAGACATTCAAAAAGACCTCCCCTATACCTTAACGATTATTATCAAAGAACGACAGCCTGTTGCTATATTAAAAACAGAGCAAACAAATTATACAGTAGATAAAGAAGGATATATTTTATCCTTAATTCCAAATATTGCTATTCCCGAACTAACGGTCGAATTTGGTATTGCGATCAATGATAGGCAGATCGCCGATGATTTTTTAATTCAAACCTTGTCTTCTTTAGCCAGTAATTCGGCAAAAAATATCCAATATCTACGGATTGACAAAAATCGGGAAAGCTATTTCCAGCTTTACAATATTAATACCCAATTTTATATCGAAAAAATGATTGTAAACGACAGCTATATTGCTAAAGCACAAAAAATCGGACAGGCTCTTACCAATCAATCGTTACCAAAAATTATTGATATTTATAGTTATAAAGATACCTCTATTGGTTTTTACTAAGATTATATAAGGACAAATCGTGGCAGTAAATCAATCTTCTTTCTCTATCGGACTTGATATGGGCTCCAGCAAAATTAGTGCTGTAATTATTCGATCAGGTACTCAACCGGAAATTATCGGAGCAGCCAGTCTTCCTTCTCGAGGAATCAGAAAAGGAGTTATCGTTAATTTGGAACAGGCAGCTCTAGTAACTACTGCCGTCATCGAACAGGCAGAACTTCAAGCTGGTGTTACCGTTGATTCCGTTATCTTAGGAATTTCTGGTGGTCATATTGAAGCCACAAAAAGCAAAGGGATTATCGCCATTCAAAAAGAAATTTCTTCTGCAGACATACAACGGGTCATCGAAGCGGCAACAACGATTATTATCCCGCCGGATCGAGAAATTATCCATGTCCTTCCTCAATCGTTCTCTGTCGATGACGAACATGAGATCAAAGACCCTGTAGGAATGGTAGGCTCTCGATTGGAAGTACATGTACATATTATTACTGTGGCTGCCAGTTCGGTAAATAATCTCATTAAAAGTGTCTACAAAGCAGGATTTGATACTGCAGATATTATCTTAAAACCTCTTGCAGCTGCTCGTGCCTTAATTAAAGAAGAAGAAAAAGAAGACGGATGTATTTTGGTCGATATTGGTGCAAGCACCACCAATTTTGTTATTTTTACTGATGGAGGAATCAAGCATACCGGACAAATATCAATCGGTGGTTCTTACATTACTAACGATATTTCTTATGGAATGAAAACTACCATGCACATTGCCGAACAAATAAAATGCACTTATGGTGCAGCATTAGCTGGTATTATTCCTATGCACGACCAACTGGAAATCCCCACACCAAACGGGAGAACGGAACGGATTGAAAGTCGCCGTCTCCTCTGTGAAATTATCCAACCACGTTTAGAAGAAATTCTTTTTCTTATTAATGAAGAAATCGAAAAAACAGGCTTTAAATCTCAGTTATCTGGTGGAGTCATACTAACAGGTGGCGTTGCATACACAAACTATATTGAAGATTTGGCAACAGAAATTTTTAATCTCCCTGTCCGTGTCGGTATCCCTCTGCATTTTAGAGGATTGGATGAATTTATTAAAAATCCTTCCTTTTCAACAGCAACAGGGTTAGCTCTTTATGGATTGCAACAAAGTCCCAAATTAGGCAATATCAGCAGCCCCGACGAAGAGAAAAATTTTCAAAAAATCGTCTATCGCATTCAAGACTGGTTTAACGAATTTTTCTAAGAAAACTTTTACAAAGATTTCTACAAAGAAAATTATAAAAAAAAAGAAAATTATACCGATAAAGAAAATAAGGAAGTTTTTCCTTATAGGTCATCAAACGGCAGTTGCTATCGATCATATCCTTATTTCTTTAATTATTTAAGATATCTTATTGAAACCTATTAGGGAATAATTACTAAACAATAAATACAGTAGTTTATTTTGGAAACTTATTGATTAAATTCGGAGGACTTAATGTCTTACTTTGAAGAATTATGGAGTGCAGGAAAAGAAGATCCTCAAGATATTTTTTCTGTTTTAAATGATCCCCAAATTCAAAATACCTCCCCTCTTGGTACTCAAGAAGAAGTGTTTTATACTCCACAGAATTTTGTTCATACTCCAGAACCAACAGACAGCGTTGAAGAAAATATTGTCGAAGAAAAATTTCTTAAAGAAGAAGAGTTGTCCAACGGAACTCTCAAAGTGCTTGGTATTGGTGGGGCAGGATGTAATGCTGTTAACCGAATGATCGAAGATAACGTAAGCGGTGTTGAATTTATAGCTATTAATACGGATATTCAAGTTCTTAAAAAATCTTTTGCAAAAAAATGTATTCCTATTGGAACAAAAATTACTAAAGGTTTAGGAGCTGGTGCCAAACCAGAAATCGGTGAAAAAGCCGCTATCGAAAGCTCCGAAGAAATTCGAAATAGCCTTAAAAATACTGATATGGTCTTTATAACAGCAGGTATGGGTGGAGGTACAGGAACTGGAGCTGCTCCTGTAATTGCACAAATCGCTAAAGAAAGCGGATGTTTGGTTGTCGCCGTTGTTACTTTACCCTTTTCTTTTGAAGGGACAAAACGTCACAAAACCGCTTTAGAAGGAATCGATAAATTAAAAGATCATGTGGATACTATGCTTGTTATTTCCAATTCCCGTATTTTTGAAATCGTTGAAAAAAATACTTCCGTGAAAGATGCTTTCAAAAAAATTGATGAGGTTCTTAAGCAAGCGGTACAAGGGATTTCTGGTATTATTAGTGAAACAGCAATTATCAACGTTGACTTCAACGATGTCAAAACCATCTTAGCAAATCGTGGCGAAGCGATTATGGGAATAGGGCAAGCGAAAGGCGATGGAAGAGCGTTAAAAGCCGCCCAAGAAGCCTTAGCCAATCCTCTCATCGAAAATAATACCTTCCGCCAATCTGGAGCAATGGTTGCAAAAATTATTGGTGGTGTTGATTTCGATATGAAAGAATTCCATGAAGCCGCAGAAGTGATTGCTCAGTTCTGCCGTCCCGATGCAGAAATCATTATGGGATTAGATTTTGATGAAAATTTAAGGGATCAGGTACGTATTATTATTGTAGCAACTGATTTAATTCGGGATTTACCCAAACCAAAATCCATCGAACAAACACCAAATAATATGTTCAGTACCATCGAAGATTTACAAAAAATGCACAGCGAACAAAATTATATTGATTACGATGAAGATTGGGGATTAAAACGACCTCAGAAATCTCCTGAAGAACAAAATTTTTTAGGAGAACGTAGAAGTATTGATTTCTCCTTGCGAAAAGAAGATTCTCGTATCCAAAAAGATTTTGACCCCAGTGAAGCACGACGCTCTGTCAGTGATGTTCCTCCAATGGTTTCTGATTTGGATACTCCGGCATTCTTAAGACGAAGAAAAAAAATTCATACTGATTCTAATTATTAATATGATACAACGCTATTTATCGGATATTCTTTATGTATAAATATTTTCTATTGATAATGATTATCACTGGGTGTGAAAAAAAACCTGTTACTTATGAAATTATTTTTGAAGCAATGCTCGGATTTGAAGATAATCAAATTGGTAGCAATATTCCTATTTTAGAAAGCTATACGAATAGACAAGGATTACCCAATAGTTTTCTGACTGATATTCCCGAGATGGTTATCGATGAAGCTAATATTTATATTGCTGATTCCTACAACAAAAAAATTAACGTTTTTCCTCTTATCGATCGGAGAAACAATTCTAAAGCATTAAAAACCGTTCTCAGTATCCCCAATCAAGGAAAAGGATATCGTTTTGCCCGCCCTTATCGAGTGTTAGTTGATTATCATAAAGATATCTATGTATTAGCGTCTATTGAGGATTTGGAATCTTATGAAGTACAAAATTACAGTAATCAAACGGCAGAAATTCAAAACTACGATAAATTTCAAGAGCAAATTTCCAAAATCCCTGCAGAAAATTTTTATTTGTATAAATTTTCTTCCAAAGGAGAATTTATCCACCACTTAGGAATGCAAGGAGTTACTGATACTCAGGCTTTCCGTTATCCCGATTATATGGACAGCGATCGTTTTGGAAATTTCTATTTGGGATTTTATGATATTCAAAATAATCAACAACTGATCTCCATCTACCGATATAGTTCTCATGGAAACAAAAATTTTGAATTTACCAGTAAAGATTTTGATATCCAAAGCAACCTAAACGATATTTATTATCAAGGAAATATTATATCGGTCAACAATTACAAAAATAAAGAAGAGCTGGCATTGGTCATAGAATATCAGCCTATTTCTAATAATAATCAAGAGCTAATCCCTGCAAATATTGATAATACTTGGTCTTCTTTAAACTCATACAATATTGACAATCAAACACTTGCCCAAGAAATAGTAAACGATTTTGGTATTACCGAATCGATCTTAGGGATTGATTCCCAAGACCGAATTTTTTTCCAAAGTTTTGATGAACAGGCTGACGCTTTAAAAATAAGAATTGTCGATACTGAAACAAAACAAGAAACGGTCTATCATACCCCTCTCCAATCGGAATATTATATTTTATTCAATTATTTTATCGATCATCAAGGCAATCTATATAATTATTTATTAGATAGAAATCGAAAATTAATTGTCTTACAATGGAATATCAATACACAAGATAATACAATCGGACGAAATCAGGACGAACAATGATTATCTGTGGTATTGATCCTGGGTACGATAGAGCCGGCTATGGATTTTTAAAGATTCATCATCAACAAGTTCATGAAGTGTTATCCTATGGCTTGATATCAACGGACAAAAAAAAAAGTTTTCCGGAACGGCTTTTTGAATTAGGCAGTGATGTTGATTTATTATTCCAAAAATATCAACCGTCCCATCTTTTTATAGAAAAATTATTTATGGGTAGAAATACCACTACTGTATTACAAGTAGCAGAAGTTCGAGGGGTCTTGTGTTATCTAGCACAAAAACATAGTATTGCTATAACAGAAATTGCTCCTAAATCAATAAAAAAAATTGTTTCAGGATATGGGAATGCTGATAAACATCAAATGATCCAAGCAATTACCTTACTGTTAAACTTGCCAGAAGCACCTCAACCGGATGATGTTGCCGATGCACTTGCTCTTGCATTCTGTGGTTATATAAAACACTCATAAACGAATCTTTTTTTTATTTTTTGCCCTTTAATACATAGAGAAATTATATTATATATGAAGGAGTCATTTTATGATTCAAAAAATATTAAAGATTTTTGCAGTCCTTATTGTTTTAATTACTGTAGGATTAGGTATATCAACGCTCCAAGCCCAAAAACCATCATTAAATATTTCTACAAGTAGCCCTGCTATAGAAAATCTTGCAGAAGTTGCTAATGTTAATGATTTTCAAACAGTCCTCCGAGCCATTGCCCAACATATTACACCAGGTGTAGTCAGTATTGAAGTCGAAGGATCTCAGCGTCTTCCTAGTGGTTTAACGGAAGATCCGTTCTTTCGATATTTCTTTGGAAACAGAGAAGAGTTAAAACGTCAACAAAATGCCGTAGGATCAGGTTTTATCATTACCCCCGACGGATATTTATTTTCTAACTGGCACGTCGTAAAAGATGCAAGTCTTATTAGAGTAACCCTAGCAGATAACCGTTCTTTTGAAGCAAAACTCATTGGTGCAGATACAGAATTAGATATTGCTTTATTAAAAATCGATGGAGATGATCTTCCTGTCGTTCCTATTGGAGATTCCGATCAAACACAAGTCGGTGATTTAGTCGTCGCAATCGGTAATCCTTTTGGATTATCCAGCACCTTTACTTTTGGGACTGTTAGTGGATTAGGACGAGAAGGCATCTTACCCGGATTTCAACGCTTTATCCAATCCGATGTTGCCGTAAATCCAGGAAATTCCGGTGGTCCTCTACTCAATATCAAAGGACAAGCCATCGGAATCAATACAGCGATTCGTTCTCGAAGCGGAGGTTATGAAGGTATTAGTTTTGCTATTCCTATTAATATCGCCTATAATATTGCCAATCAGCTCTTTAGTTCCGGTACAATAGAACGTGGATTTTTAGGAGTTGTTCCTCAGGAATTAGACAGTATCACTAGACGATCTCTCAATCTAGCAAATGATGAAGGCGTACTCGTCTCTTCTTTAGAAAGTCGTGGACCAGCACTTAATTCAGGAATCCAGCAAGGGGATATTATTACTAAAGTCGATAATACAAAAATTTCCTCCCCAGCTCAATTAACAGAAGTCATTGCCAGTAAAAACCCAAAAACCAGTATCGAAGTGGAAGTATTAAGAAACAGTCAACGAAGAAAGATCGTTGTAACTTTAGGTATTCGTCCCTCCGCTATCGTCCGAGGAGAAGCGTTAGAAGGACAAAAAGATTCTGAAAATCCTACCTCCAGTGAACTATTTAAAGAAGTTCTGTTCTCCATTCCTACGGCTCAAGATCTCCAGCGAAATGGAGCTAAAGAAGGTGTTATCGTTACCAAAGTAAATCGGGACAGTCCTTTAGCGTTTATCCTATCACCAGGAGATATTGTTGCTGCGATCAACAACTACCCCACCCCTGATATTAAAACATTTAGAGAAGTTACTAAAAATTTAGAAAACTCTAAAACCTTTGCTTTCGCAATTTACAAAAGCGGTTATTTAGTTTATCGAAGTATCGAATTTTAAAATTCTTAAATAAAAACTAAAATCCGATTGTTAGTAATATGATATTAACAATCGGATTTTTTATTTCTAAGATTTTTATGATCCTAGCCCAAATCAAGAATCGTATTACCTTGAGCAAGAACTACTTATTATTCTTTTAGGCTTGACTTTTATCATAATAAATTCTACAATAAATAGACTCTTATATAAAAGAATATTTGGAAAAAACTATTAAATATTCTTTTTATTATAATTATAAACAAAACAGGAGCATTCTTTGAACAAATATCATGTATATTTTTTTGTATTTATTGCAATAATCAGTTTTAGTAGTAGAACTACAAAGATTTATGGTCAAAATCCTTTTCAAGAAGATCAAGTTTATAAAACTGGAACAGGATTTTCTTTGAATTATTTTGATTATCATGTAGGGATGATGATTGATTCTTTACACTTTTTCAATGACGACGACGAACCGTTTCATAAAGCATTATTAAAAATTGGGATGGGATTTAATTACAATGTACGAAATCTCAATCTTAAATTTATATTTTCTACTTCCATTGGTTATATCTACATTCAAGATCAATTTTATTCAAAAATAAAAAAATTAGGAATTGGCTTTACTATTGATTATCAGTTGGTTGATTTAATTGGTCATTCGATCGGAACAAGTATCCATTTAGTGCTCGATAGATATATCCTTGGATTTGGTGGAGGAGCAACGTTAATTCATT
>JBOFNI010000229.1:0-1232 GCA_051658845.1 Brevinema sp.
TCGATCCCAATCTTAGTGGTTCTTTTGAAGGAAGTGGCGAAGGGCGTAACGGAACGATTACCACAAGAGTAACGATATCCGAAGGAAAAATTAGTGATATTGTAGTAATTGAATCACAAGAATCCCCTGAATATTTTGAGCCTATTTTTAATCAAATTGTAGCAACTATGATCGCTCACAACAATATTAATATTGAGGCTATTTCAGGAGCAACCTTATCTAGTGAGGGAGTTGTAAACTCAGTTAAAGAAGCTCTTAAACAATCCGGCTCTTCTTTCGTTGGAAAGAAAACCAAAATCGGAACTCCTGTTAATAACTAAATAAAAAACGGCAGTATTATCTGCCGTTTTTTATTATTTTAAGGTCTCTTTCCTAAGTTAATAGCTCTCGGAGAGAAAGTATTAGTAATTCCTGGTAAAATAACATCAACACTGTCATTATCGATGACAACTACTTTTAAAGTTTGACCTTCCCACTCATAAGTCAAACTGTTTGTATCAGCCGATTTTAGTGTATAAGTAGCTCCGGAAATATCATCATAAGCTGTTGCCGTAGGAGAGTATTTCATTTTGGATGCTCCAACTTTATAAAATTGAATCCGACTATTAACCACTCCAAAACTTGCACCAGCAACCATATCAGTAGCTACAGTCTTTTTAGCACAAGATACAAGTACTAAGAATAACATTAGAAAAGAATATTTAACAATATTGTTCATATTCTATCCTCCTTCTTTAAAAATATTATCCGTATATTAATTTTTTTTCTATTTAAATCTATTATAACATACAATCAGTAATTATTGCAAGAGGATCTCTTCTTATTTTTTATCGGCAACCTCTAAACAATTTCTTTTGTTGATTAATAAAAATTTCTTGACAATTTTCCTCTTTTCCTCTATAATATAAAAAATCAAATAAAAAACCAAAAATAGGGGAAATCATGCAACAAAAACTTGACTTTTTTAAAAAACCCTCTAACATGTTAACAGCACAGCACAGCACAGCACAGCACAGCACAGCTTAACTTAAACTTATCATTTTTTATTTTAAAAGCCCTTAGAGAAACTCTAAGGGCTTTTCTGCGTTCTATTCTTTATTCAACAATCAATATTGCTTACAGCAATAAAAATTATAGGAGGGTTTCTATGAAGAAATCTTTATTAGCACTAAGCGTGCTGTTTATTTTAGGAGCTTGTTCCACTGCTCCTGGTGCCGATCCAGCGTTATTGG
>JBOFNI010000230.1:0-1061 GCA_051658845.1 Brevinema sp.
AGCCGGCCCAATCAAACCTGTCTTGTCAGTGTGTAGAGGGGGATACAAAACTTTTTGTATCCTTTTCTTCTAGGATTTAATTTTTAAAGAAAGATGAATTTATTAAAAGATTATATTATAATACATATTATATACAAGAGGATAAGTAAATGAAGAAAAAAATGATCTTAGTGGATGCTTCGGGTCTGTTATTCCGTTCCTATTTTGCAATGTTGAGAATGCAGCTACGGACGAAGAATGGGCAAGCAACAGGTGCCGTATTCGGATTTTTAAGAATGCTCTTTAATCTGATTAAAAAATACCCTTGTCATCAGATTGTTACGGCCTTTGATGTCCCACGATCATCGTTAGAACGTACCAAAAACTACGAATCCTATAAAGCGACTCGTAGAGAAGCTCCCCCTGATTTAGTGCAGCAAATTCCTCTAGCGAAGAAATGTTTGGAGCTAGCAGAGATTCCTGCACTATTAGTGGAAGGTCATGAAGCGGATGACGTCTTAGCATCTCTCGTGAAAAAATATAAGAGCGATTATGAAATTATTATTTTTACCGGAGATAAGGATCTTTTGCAGTTAGTGCAAGAAGGAGTTTTTGTCGCAATACCTGATAAAGGCTCGCCGGATGGGGTTAAAATTCTTGATCGAAATGGTGTGAAAGAATATAAAGGAGTATATCCGGAAGAAATTTCCGATTATCTGGCTATTTTGGGGGATTCTTCTGATAACGTTCCGGGAATTAAAGGAATCGGTGAAAAAGGTGCGGTTGCATTGATTAATGAATACCACTCTTTAGCGAATATTTATCAAAACCTTTCTTCGATTAAACCTACGATTGCGAAAAAATTGGAAGAAAGCAAAGAACAAGGACTGTTAAGTTTAGAGTTGATTCGTTTACAGGAGGATTTGGAAGTATTATTACCTCTATCTTCTGATGATATCTTATCAATTAGTCACTTTGTAACAGATGCTTTCACGAAAAAATTACAAGAATTGGAATTATTTTCTCTTCTAAAAGAATTATCCCATGCGAAAGGTGTAAGCTCTGCTAAAGATGAAGTATTA
>JBOFNI010000231.1:0-29461 GCA_051658845.1 Brevinema sp.
CATACAACTCTATGAGCTTTTTTTGTACTTATTTTATTATATGTTAAAAACTCATAGAATTATCTATGAGTTTTTCTATTTTAAATCATTTCTCTAGATTTTAGGAGGTTCTATATTATGGAAGTAAGCCAAAAGAAAAAACATGAAATACTTAATCTTTTTTTTGACAAACGTCGTATTACTTTTGATGGTACTATCTTAGATTGGAGTGAAAATGCCCAAACCCTTACTATCGATAGAGAAAGAACATTCCACTATAATGATGTCCTATATGTATCATGGTTTACCTACGATATTGTATACAAACACTCAAAAGAAACGATAATTACTTTAATAAGAGTTTTTTGCAATGACTTTTATGGTTATGCTATTGGTACAGATATTAGAGATGCTCAAAAAACATTAAAAGCACTTGAATAAGTGCTTTTATAATAAATAATTATAAATATATTATTAAAACAGTCCCTAAAGGGCAATTATTACAAAATTATGGTTATATCACTCAAACAGGAAGTTCTTGGGTTACTGTTTTTTTTTATGATCAACTATTGTAACAAACTAAAAACACAGACCAAAAATTTATGGTAGCTTGTTGTCCATAATTAATTATAATATATTTGATATAAAAGATCATTAAATTTCTTTTTCATATTCCGTTTGATTTTACATAAAAATCGATTTTCCTAACGATGTAGCTATATTTAAATAAAAGTAGATGATAAAGGACACCTATTAATGTGGGTGTCCTTTATGTTAAACAAAATCCGTCTTTATTTTGACAACTCTTCAAAGATTTCAAAAAATTTCTTGGTACTATTCCCTAATACAAGATGAACTTGATCGTCTTGTGCATAGACAACATTGAGTTTTAATTTTGCTAACTCCATACGATCAATTTTTGCCATATTTTTTATAATAAATCGAACTCTACTAATACAGTGCGTTAATTCTAAAATATTTTCTTTACCACCAAGAGCTTCATAGACTTTAGGAACATCAAATCCTTCAGCAAATTGGCTAGATTGATGAGCATGATCCATTCTATCAAGTGGAAGTGAAATATTTAACTCCGTATCCAAATCAAAAAGATGGATACTATCTTCTTGGAAAGAGAAGTGACAGTTTGTGGATTGAAGAGTAATATTCAGATGGTCTTGAGAACGACAGACAAAAAGCGTATCATTAAAATTGAAATAAATAAATTCTTCATTACCCATATGCTCAATCACAGATATATCAGCTTTTGGGAGATTAGGATTATCTAATTTACACTCAATATGTTCTGCCCGAATCCCTACTCCTACTTTTTTGCCGATATATTCTGCTAAGGAATTGGATTTTTCTTTAGGGATTTGACATTTATAGCCGTTAATATCAACAATATATTGATCCCCACTTTTTTCTAAAATACCGGAAGTAAAATTCATCGAAGGAGAACCAATAAACTCTGCAACAAACTTATTCGCAGGATATTTATATAAATTTAACGGAGTATCTACCTGTCTGATATAACCACTTTCCATAACACAGATACGATGCCCTAAAGTCATCGCTTCAACTTGATCATGGGTAACATAAATCATTGTATTATCTAGCCCTTGTTTTGCAAGATCACTATGTAATTGAGCCAAGCGAACTCTCATAGAAACACGCAGTTGTGCATCCAAATTAGAAAGAGGCTCATCAAATAAATATACAGAAGAACGACGAGCAATAGCACGTCCTAAAGCCACTCTCTGCCGTTGTCCTCCACTCATATTTTTTGGTTTTCTATCCAATAAATGATCTATTTCTAAATTTTTTGCTGTGAGTTTCACACGAGAATCAATTTCGTCTTTTGGAAGTTTAGCTAATTTTAACCCAAATGCAATATTATCATAAACAGTCATATGGGGATAAAGAGCATAATTTTGGAAAACCATAGCAATATTACGATCTTTTGGAGCTACATCATTAACGATCTTCTCTCCAATCTGAAGAATCCCTCCAGAAATCTCTTCCAATCCTGCAATCATGCGTAGAGTTGTAGATTTACCACAACCTGAGGGACCAACAAGAACCATAAATTCTCCGTCTTTAATTTCCAAATCTATTCCATGGACTACAGGGATATCATTTTGATAACATTTAATGATCCCTTTTAATTCTACAGAAGCCATACTGTTTCCTCCTAAGAGTATTCTGTATTCTTTTATCTAATGATAAACAGAACCTATTTTATTATAAAAGATATTGTATAAAAGTCAATACCAAAAACATTAAAAAATAATTATAGACGTATTATATAAAACATCAATCCTTACTTGTACAGCTAAAGCCTTCCCTATTAATATCCCAACTCTACTGTATACAAAAATATTCATCCCACTATATATACAACATATAAATCCAAGTGTTTCACCTATATACCAATAGCTCTCATACCAGATAATTTCTTTATTAATATAATATTGATTAATATCCTTATTTTAACAAAATTTCATCATAAAGAAAAAACAAGAAACTCTCAATCTCCATTAAGAGAAAGAAATAACGGGATGATACCTATACAGTTATATAATCAGACAAACAGACACCCTTTTTAAAGGGTGTCTGTTTGTTTTGGATATCCGAAAGAATATCCATTGGGATCACGATCTAGAATCCAACGGATAAAATAATGATTCTTTATATATAAAATAATATTTCTACTCTTCACCTCATCTTAATAAGTTTATACATAAAAAATAACAAAATTCGTAACAATCGTCAAATGTATTAACCATAAGATCGTGCTATAAAATCATATAAAAATCGATAACCACCCTGAGTATTCTCATAAAAATCAGATACTTTCTTTAATATAGTAAATATCTGATTTATCTCTGTATTCTAAAAAAATTAATATTCAGCTTAATGAGTCTCTATTAATACTTTTTTGAAATACATTTTTTCTATAAGATAAGAATATTAGTTGTAACAATTCATATGTTAATTAGATTATTTACTTTCAAAACCATTATTTTTGATCACATCCGCCATCCAATATCCACTTTTTTTCATGATACGCTTACAATTATTATTAATTTGGACTTCTATATAACCATATCGATTTTTATACGCATTCTGCCATGACCAACAATCGACAAAAGTCCATAAATGATAACCTTGGCAGTTACACCCTTCTTGCATAGCTCGATGTACCCATTTTAGGTGTTCTTGGATAAATTCAATCCGATAATCATCTTCTATAAATCCTTCCGCATTTCTAAATTTTTCTTCTCCTTCAACACCCATCCCATTCTCTGCAATAAAAGTTTCTAAATTATTATAATTATCCCTAATATCTATCAAGCAATCGTAAATCCCCTTTTCATAGATTTCCCATCCACGATGAGGATTCATTTTCTTGCCCGGCATATCATAAGAATCATAAAAAGTACCATCCGTAATCGGTGCTTTTGGATTTACCAGATGAGCTTTCGCTTTAACGCGTGAAGGTTGATAATAATTAACTCCCAAAATATCTACTTTCCCTTTTAAAAGAATTTCTTTATCCTCTGCTTGAATAGGCAAAGGAGAGCCAATCTGTTCCAATAAATCTACTAATTCTTGAGGATATACTCCTTTGAGACAGGGTTGTTTAAAACTTTCATTATGAAATAAATCCGCTAAATGTGCCGCTTTCAGGTCTTCTGGATGTTCACTACGTGGATATGCCGGTGAAATATTGAGAATAACCCCTATCTTTCCTTGATAATTGCCTTTTTTAAAAATATCCACAGCTTTCGCATGAGCTAAGGCTGTATGGTATGCTACAGACATTGCCCGCCCAAAATCAACTACATTCGGATACATTGAATCATGTATATATCCACTATAAGGAACAACAATAGGTTCGTTAAAAGTAAACCAATGTTTCACACGGTCTCCAAATAGTTTAAAACACATCTCTGCAAAAAACGCATATTGATCGGTGGTCTTTCTATTCTCCCAGCCCCCTTGCTCTTGAATACTCCAAGGAAGGTCAAAATGATGGAGATTCATAAACGGTTCTGCTCCCACTTCAATTAAGCCATCAATCAGCTCGTTATAAAAACGAACGGCGTCCAGATTGGGAGTTGTTGCTCCATAAGGAAGAAGTCTTGACCACTGAATCGAGGTTCGATAGCTTGGCAATCCCATCATTTTGATAAATTTTAAATCTTCTCGAAATTGTTTGTACACATCAGAGGTAACCTCAGGACCTACTTGATTAAAAAAGCGATTGGGCATTAGTTTGTAATATTCATCCCATACTGAAGGTTCTCGTCCTCCCACTGTAGGGCTACCTTCTGTTTGGGGACCACTTGTCGCAACACCCCATAAAAAATTTTTAGGAAATTCATATTTCATCAATCGTTTCTCCTTACCTGCTATTATTATCAATAAGTAAGCACATATTACTTATATTATTATAGAGTCAATTAGTAAAAAGTCAAGACAAAATTTATTTATATTTATCTTGTAGAAATTTTCAATCGTATTGATATTGACAATAAAATTATATATGTTATACTATAATTAGTAGAATTTAGGAGTAGTAAGATGAATAAATGGATTATGACATTAAACTTATCTAGGGATAAAAATACAACATTTTTAGAGCAACTTACTACATTTAATATAGGTACACATATTGAGTTGTCAAAAACCGTAAATGCACAAAATTTAGACCGTATCCAAACTGGAGATTTAGTTTATTGCAGGTATGGAGGCTCTGAATCAGGCGCAACGAATAATGTTGTACGAGGACTTTATGCGGTTTTAGAACGAATAGGATATAAAGAATCAGAACAGTTGGTAGTTTTTGAAATTAAGCAACGCTACGGATTAAAGGTTGACACTATTAGCAATGAGCCTTTTTTCACAACACTTTTACCTCATAATATGATTGATGAGGTAACAAGAAAAAATTTAAAAGGTAAATTAGCTAATACGGGGAAAAATAGTATATCTATAGAAAACGATCCTCAATTTGTTGCTCAATTCTTAGATGCTTTAAATAAAGTAAGAAACGAGATGATGATAAAATTAAACTTAGAATTAAAATAGTTAATAAATTATAAGACCCATCTCTAATAAATTAGTAAAATAAAAAATCCCTCTATTCTTAAGTAGAGGGATTTTTTATTATCTTAACGAGAAACAAATTTCAATTCATGGATTGAAAATTGGTTTAATACAAATCCTTTAATATCTTTAGAAAGTGCTACATTATTAAAGGAATAAAATAAGGGCAATAGTGGCATATCGTCATAAATAATTTCCTGTGCCTTATAATAAGCGACTAATCTTTGTTCTATATTTTGTTCACGACGTCCTATATCTAATAGGGCATCTATTTCAGGATTACCATAGAAAGTATAGTTTCCACCAGGACCTTTATTTCTAGAATAAACTAATGCGTACATACCAACATCTGGATCAGAAGGGATATTCACCCAACCCGCTAGAAAGAGTTCTAACTCACCTCTACCAGCACTCTCCAGAAATTTTGCCCACTCAAAAATAACAATTTCTAATATTATTCCTAATTCTTGAGCATTTGCTTGGATTACCTCTGCAATTTTTTTGCGGGGACCTTCTATAGCATAAATTTTTCCTCTAGTACCAGGAGAGATACCTACTTGTGCTAAAAGTTCTTTGGCTTTTTCTAGATTTCGGGTACGAACAGGAAGATTTGTATTGACACCAAATACCATGGGAGCAAGCATAGAAGATGCCGGAACAGCTCCACCAAACATAACGGAATCCACGATTCCTTGATAATCAATTGCATAAGCTAATGCTTGGCGAATAAGTTTATTAGTCCATAAGGTATTAGGTGCTCGACCTACATTAAAGCCTAGATACTCTTGGCGTGCTGTAGGAGCTTCTATAAATTGAACCTGTGAGCTATTCAAAAAACGCTCCCGATCTCCTCCAGCAATATCATAGGCAATATCTATTTCTCCTGTTTCCACAACAAGTGCTCGAACAGAATCATCAGGAACAACACGAAACAATAAATTTTCTATGTTAGGGAGATCTGCCCAGTAATTGTCATTACGGACTAAAGAAATACTATCCCCACGCTTCCACTCTACAAATTTATAAGGACCTGTTCCTATATAAATATCACTTGATCCTACTGTTTTTTGGGTCTCCGCATGGGTCATGACAAGACCTGAGTGGGTCATTATAACATCAATAGCTGCATAAGGAGCATTCAAGAGAATATTAACTGTTTCTTCATCAACAATTTCTGCCCCTTTAATAATACTAAGCACCGCATTCAAAGTAGGAGCAGAGGCTGCTCTTTCAACACTATATTTTACATCTTCTGCGGTAAAAGGTGCTCCGTTATGGAAAGTAACCCCTTGACGCAACTTTACCTGAAACACAGTAGGACTGATATTCGTCCATGATACCGCTAAACTGGGTAATAGATCTCCATTAGTATCCATGGCGATCAAACGTTCAAAAATTTGCCAGCGGATTCTATAAGATGTGGTATCGTTTTGGGCATAAGGAGTAAGCGACGGTATCTCTGTAGGAATGGCTATCGTTATTAAATTCTTTTTTTCTATAGAGGCACAGCCTACTACCGAAAAAATAAAAAAATAGACTAAAATCTTCATCGATTATTCTCCTTTATATAATATATTATTTATTTTTTAAAGAACCTACGGTCTTAATGATATTTAATGTTAATTCTAATGCTTTCATAAAGGAAGGAATAGGTAGAAACTCATACATAGAATGAAAATTATGAGCTCCTGTGAAATAATTCGGGGTAGGAATCCCACGATGAGACAGTTCACTGCCATCAGTGCCTCCACGCATAGAGATCGTTTTTGGAGTGATTCCACAAGTTGCCATACATTGATAAATAAGATCAATAGAAAGATGTTTTTCTCCGATACCATCTTTCATATTAAGAAATCGGTTTCGGATTTCTACTTCTATTTTGGCTTTAGGGTGCATTTTTTTAAGATCTTCGATATAAGCTAAAACTTTTTCTTTTCGGTTGGCAAAGGACACGGCATCAAAATCAGCAATAGACATTTCAATACGACAAGTACGGAATCCTGCGTCAAATTTTTTATGCCAAAACGCACCTTGGCGACCGTCTACACATTCAGGAGTATCTGTACGATCAAACATATTAACAAAATCTACACCTACTAAGATAGGATTAACCATCACACCTTTAGCAGACATCGGATGAGCGGGAACACCTTCGATATTTACAAAAACAGTTGCCGCATTAACATTCTCAAAGACCACTTCTCCTAATTCACAACAATCAAGCGTATAAGCAAAATCGGCAGGGAAATCAGCTAAATCTAAAGCACGTGCTCCATTAAGACCAATTTCTTCATCCGGTACAAAAGCAAATACCAAATCTCCATGAGATTCCTTGTTTTCGATTAAGGTATGAATCGTTTCCATTACGACGGCAATAGCTGCTTTATTGTCAGCACCAAGTACGGACGTACCATCCGTAACGATAATATCTTGACCCTTATAAGGCATAATCTCAGGATGTTCGTTTATTTTTAGTATAATACCAAGCTTTTCGTTTAGGGTAATATCACTACCGTTAAATGTTTGGATATGCGGTTTCACTTCCGGACTAAGCCCTCCGTCAAAGGTATCGAGATGAGTAACAAACCCTAAGACAGGGGCTTCGGGTCTATTTCCTTTCAGTCGTGCTGTAAGAATCGCTTGATCATTGAGCTTAATCTGAGAGAGCCCTAATGCTTCTAATTCTTGTTTAAGAAGCTTGGCTAATTCCATTTGTCCTGGACTGGATGGAAGCTGTGTACTGTGAAATACACTTTGACTAGGAATACTTACATAACGCAAAAAGCGTTCAACAAGTCGTTTTTCATTCATTACTTACCTCAACTCAATCTTATTTATAATATATTTAATTTGATAAGGATGATCATCCTCAAGAGAATTATTTAATAAGTTTATTCGTATTATACAGGGTTTACAACTAAAAGTAAAGGGTATTTTACAAGAAAGCTCTACAAGATTACTAATCCTACCACAACCCTTTTATCCGATCGATTTATTGATCATCTCGGGACGTCATTTTTTAGAATATTTCTTAAATAAATCTTGACTTTCTCTCTTAAGTTCTTCCTGATTAAGAGGGGACTTCTTATAAATTTCATCATTTTGTATTAAGATTTTTATATTCTCTAGAGTAAGTGTTCCTTCTGCACCCATCTTTTTAATTGCTTTCTCTGTCTTAATAGAATAATCACCCTTCCATTTATATTTCTGACATATAAAAGAGAATATAACGATACATATTATTACAAGTGCTATTAACATTCCAATCAATGTTATCCATGTATTTTGCCAATCAAAAAGTGTTTTTATCCAAGCCCCTCTGTCATTAATAACAAACTGAACGGTATGAGTGAAAAATACTATTATCCAAATACCGAGTATCACTATCCCAATAAAAATCTGCAAGCGAGATACAGAATACTGCCCAGAAGACGTTGAAAACAGACTGTTATTTACTTCAATAGAAGGTAAATTAAAATAAGAAATCTCATTTTTCTCATTCCGTTTTTTGTATTCATACTCTAGCACCAAATAATACTTATTATACCAATAGTAAGCACCTTTACCGATGGCAATCCAAATACAAGAAAAAACAATCCCCACTAAAGCAATAAGAGCGGCAAAAAAATGATGACTGGGACTAAGCGTTGAATAGGTATCACTTGTTGATATCAAGAAAGGTCCTATAATTTGTCCATAAGAGGTAAAGATACCGGCAAAGATTGTTAAAAGGATAACACTACGTTGCCATAACTGATCGGTTTCTTGTTTTAAAAGATCAAATAAATATGATGGAGGACTGTTGGGAGGACCTCCACTATTATCTTGCTGAGATTGGGTCATCATATCATCATCTTGATTTGGAGATTCTTTGTCAGGTGCTTGTTGATTCATTATCGTATACTCCTATCATCATTATTCTATAATTTATTACTCTCTATCATTATAGTATCAATTATAAAAAAGTCAAGAGAAAAATCATTTGTTTTGCTACCAATTTCCTCTTTACCACACCCCTTTTATCTGGTCGATTTGTTGTTGGATGGCGATGGTATCGGCGATTACTCCGCAGATTTGTTGGAAGTGTGTAATCTCCCCCACGCTGAGAAAACGCCCTTTTCGGCTTTTGAGCCATTTATCGAGGACTTGATAACCACCAATCTGATACGCCCAAACTTCCATGCTAATCCCTTCGAAATATTGATTTTCATTGATAAAAATTTTCTCTTGAGCGTAGCGAAGAGCCTTGACTAAATGATCGCCGTCGATGGGATAGCTAGCTTGTGTCGTCGGAGAACTGTTGAGAAGGTGGAGATCGATCAAGGATTGTCCTAAGTCGGCAAGCTGAGTAAATTTGTTTTTGTCGCTGGTAAAGGGCACACGGGGATAGTCGTAAGAGAGGTCTTCGGCGTAGTGTTGACGATAAGAGGGAGCGAAGAGGATAGCGTATAGATAGGCGAGAATATGCTCGGGACAATCGCTATGATAGCTCTGAAGAAATTTGGCAAACTCCTCCGTCCAGTTTGGGGTTTTACCCTGATTAAATCCCAAATGCTCTTCTGAGTCTGTATAGAGATAGAGAGGAGCGATATTTGTTTCCGAGCCTGTTTTAGCACCTCCCATGGCTCTATCAATAATTACATTAGTAACAAGCCCATGTTGGAAACCATAGCCCCCAGCCACTTGACGAGGGAACACTAAGCCCACATTCTCTTGTCCAATAAGATGTTTCATGGTATCGTAGCGGGGATAACCTAAAAATCCTTTGCTCGTTGGATGATAATATGTCCACCGAAAATCAAAAGGACGGTACTGTACCATTTGGATTGTTCCTTTTTTATTTAGAATACAATCTTTAGCTCCTAAAATTGTCCAATCACGAGAATTTTCTGTTTGGTATTTTTGTAAAAGTTGAGTTTCTTCTAATTGGGAAAAATCTTCTAACACTTGTGTAAGTTCATCTTGAGTATAATTTATACTAATATTGTCTCGTTTAGTTTCTATCCCACTATTCATATTATCAAAAATCTCGTGGAGTCCTCTAAAATCCTCCCAATAGCGAGTATTTTCTTGACGAGGCACGAACCAATGCCATTTTTTATCATCCTCTAGCTGTTGCCATTTTTGATCTTTCTGATCATCCTTCCAACTACAAGGAAGCAAGGCTTTTTTCTTCTCTATTTGCGTACCGAAAAGCTCTTGATAATACACGCCTCGATGATCTTTTTTTCCCGTTTTGATCAAAAAAGCGATACACACCCCCGCTGAGGCAATATTAAAAATATTAAAATCCGTCGAACCGTCGGGACATTTTTCGCCCTTATTGACGTTCCCATGCAGATCATAAATATAAATCTCGTCAAATGTTTCCATGAGTTGTTGCCGCATTATTCGATGACCCAATCCTTTGAGAAAACTATTATTGACGATCACTGCCACCATCCCTTTATCGATCTTTTCCATTTTGTGGTGGGCAAAACGAATAAATTTAATATAATCATCATTCAGATTAATCTTTTTTTCGTTGAGTCCTTCTTTGTAGCTATTCGTTAGTTTCATGATCCAGTCCCCGCAGTTCATTGGGTCGGAGGAGCTATTGTAAGGGGGATTTCCCATAATCACCAAAATCGGTTCTTCGTTTTTGATCCGATAAGCGTCGGCACTTTCTTTGTTTAACTCGGGAAACATCGGTATCGTCGCCGAAGAGCTATTATCCAGCGTATTCGTTAGGTAGAGCTTGAGACGGTCGCTTTTTTCGTAGGTATAATCACAATCTTCCAAATATTGATGAATACGAAAATGTGCCAACACATACGGCACGACCAAATATTCAAAACCGTAGAGATTTTTTAGGATAAAGTCCTTGACTTGGCTTTTCCACAGACCGGTACTTCCGCTATTTTCGAGATCACGGTAGATATATTCGATCGCTCCTAATAAAAAAGTCCCCGTTCCCGTCGCAAAATCAAGAATATGGACATCCTGATGCCGTAGCCCTTGATTGAGATCAAGTCTTGTCTTGAGAAGCTCATCAATACTACGAATCATATAACGAACAACCTCAATCGGCGTATAAAAAACCCCCCGAGCATTCCGAGTACTAGCGTCAAACTCTTTAAGGAAATTTTCGTATAGGTAGATAAAAGGGTCTTCTTGATCGTGGTTGTCTTTGTAATTTTTGCCTCGATTGAACATAGTCTCATCGTAGAGATTGATCGTTTCGATCAAACTATCCAAAATATAACGAATCCCCTCCGCCTCTGCAAAATCAAACTTAGATAACAATTCTTTGAACAAAGGAAGAAATTGCGGTATTTTTTGGAAGGTGTCGAGACTTACTGGCTGTCTATCGCTAAGACGAGTAAAGAGTAATCCAAAGGTAACAATCTGTGCAAAAGAATCGGCAAAGTCTTTTTGATCCAAGTCTTTATAAATTGTCTTACTAAAAAGCTGATGAATCTCTGATTTGCTAAAATATGAATCCGCCTGCTTACACTCAGCTAAAATATCATCTCGAAGAATACGGGTTTTTTCTGCAATAATTTTGATAAAAGTATCTTGATTGTTAATCGGTACGGGTTTTGCTTGAACGAATTTTCGAAAAAGAGCTTCTAAATCCTCAGGATTATGAGCTTCTGCAAGGATTGTCAAACCTTGTGAGACGAGTATAAAATCCGTATAATTCGTAAAAATCACGACAGGAGCTAAGGTGAGGTATTTGACGAGTTGCTTATGCTCTCGTTGATAGCCTTTTTTATTATCGATTGCCGCTTGAAGATCAAAACCGTAATCTTTACATTCGATATAGCCGACAAGATGTCTTGATTGATTCGATACGGTAAAATCCGGTGTACCTTTTTCGGATGATCCCTCATGCAGAATCGGGAAATCCTTACCGTAAAGCGTTTCCCATAGATTTTGAAGAGGGGTTCGATAACTATGTTCTTTGGCATTGGGATTGTTATGATGAATATCTTGGATCGTTTTTGTATAGGTTTTTAGAGGCATGATATCTCCTTATCTCTATACATTGTATCGATGAATCTAAGATTTTGCAAGAAATTTCTTCCTGATTTCCAACTTCGTCGAGAATACTTACTAATTAATCCGATCAATAAAAAAAACTCCTGATTTATTGATAATCAGGAGTTTTGATTAGCGACATTATTAACTTATTATTTATAGCTAGTCACTTGTTTATTAATAATGATGTACCTATTAAGTAATAATAAGTACATCATTATTTACGCTTAGTTCTAAGGAGCTTTAGGACAATTAGGACCAAAATGTTTTAATACAACAAGGGGCTCAACTCTACTTAAATTTGTAACAGTTACCCCCCTAATAGCTGTTTTTTCAGAAACAAAAAATTCATCGTTACTCTGTTGATTAAAACGCAATAATGTTGGAGACTCAGCATCGTACACTCCAAACTTTCCATACCCCTGTATAAAAATACACCCATATGCTGCTTCATCTTTAATAACAACTGTTTGACCTGGGTATACAGTAAGTTCTTTTGCATATACATAAGGATTTCCATAAACAATCCATGTCTGAGAGTATTTTTCAGACTTAGATTCTAATGTAGGTTCTCGGAAGTAATGTTTTTTATAGTGAGGATCCACATTTTTTTCCCAATCTAAGAGACTTAAAATATAATCAAGATCGCCCTTATAAGAAGTAGGACACTCTTCATCCAACATTTCCGGTGGATATACTTCACCAGAAACAATGTTTTCAAAAACAGAATTAACATCTGAATTCCATTGAGGTTCATAGGTAAGAACAGAAGCAGGAGCGTGAATTACTCCAGGAGGAGTATACCACCCTGTACCAAGTTCTACACGATAAGCTCGAGATAACTCTGTAATCCGTGTATCATCATCAGAAAATTTTTGAATTCTTTTTTTGACTTCTTGTTTATCAACATCGATATCAAATCCAAAATATGTGTAGTTTGCCTCTCCAAAGTGATTGTTCATTTGTTTCGGGAAAAAATAACATTCTGGCTTTCCTAATTTACCTACTCTTGCAGCTGCTTCAAAAGATAAATGTAAATGATGAAATAAAGGGTTTTGGTTGTCAAAAAATTTTGAATACATCGGCCAACAACCATAAGTATTAAATAAATTTGATCCAATTAATTCATCTTTAAGAACATCAACGGCTCTCTTCAACGAAAATTTTTGATCCGTATCATAATCAATACTAACATAGCTTAAACCCTCATCTGCTTTAGCATGGTTTCCGTTTTGAGCTACAATTGTAGAACCCAACCATCGTTCTGTAATAGAACCCCTCTGCATCCCAAAAGAAAAATAGTCATCTGGATGAAGCTTCAAACGTCTTCCAGCCTTACCAAACCTCCTCGGTACAAAAGCTGGAAACAATCGTAAAATCCCTTCACCATTCTCAAAAGTGTGACGAATAATATTCTCATCGTATGTTACATTATCTACTATAAGATTACTATTATTTTGAGCATCCGATAAGGTTTTATCTAATTTTTTGCTCGCATTGAGCATTATTTCTTTTTCTGTCATTGTATAATATTCCTCATGCAAAATCACATACTCCTTTATGAAGGATGAGATTAGCATACAATCTTAAATCTCCTGTCTGAACCACTACAAAAGAATCTTTTGCTTTTTGATAAAACAGAGAACGTTCCAAAAGTTCAAAATCTTTAAATGCTTTACAACTATCGTATAATTGGATAATTCTCTTATATTCATCCCATATAGAAGGATAAGGATCACTCGGTCTAGTTTTCATTAAAGTAATAGGAGACTCAATAAAGTTGTCTAAAGGAAAAAAAGGAAGAATTGCCTCTAGCAACTTAGCTGTTTCAGTATTATTTGCTTGAATAACTCGTTGACTACATGTTGTTCCAGGAAAGTTAGCATCTGCAATAACTAAGGTATCCGAATGTCCCATTTCCATCATACATTTCATTAATTCCGGAGGAATAATACTCGGTATTTTATTTAACATAACATATACTCCTATAATTATAGCTACTTTATCTATCAATTAACACAATATCAATAGGAATTGTATTTTCAACAGCTTCTCCGTTCATAATCTTAACAGCACTTTCAATAGCTATTTCTCCCATCGCAACAGTTTGTTGTTCAACCGTAAAAAGCATTGTTCCTGCTTTTACAGCTTCGCGAGCATCATCTCCTGCATCAAATCCTGTAACAAGAATATCTTTCCCTGGAATTTTTCCGGTGGCTATAATAGCTTCTATAGCTCCTAAAGCCATTTCATCGTTAGCTGACAAAATCCCTTTTATATCAGGATGAGCTTGAAGAATATTTTCTGTAACATTTAAACCTTCAACTCGATTATAGTTAGCAGTTAACGATGCAACTATATTAACTTTTCCTTGAATAGCATTAAGAAAACCTTGATATCGGTTAATAGCGCTAGAAGCACCTGGAACTCCTTCCAAAATCGCTATTTTTACATTTTCTCCAATCTTATCTAAAAAATAGCGACCAGCAACCTCTCCAGCCTGTATATTATCCGTACCTATATAAACATCCACTTCTTGACCTTCAACATATCGGTCAACAGCAATAATTTTTATTCCTTGTTTTTTTGCATCTTCAACTACTGGACCGACAGCTGTAGAATCTTCTGGGTTAATAATAAGAACCTTAATTTTTTTAGAAATAAGATCTTCAATATCAGATGTTTGCTTTGCAGTATCATTATTAGCATCAACAACTATAAGTTTTACCCCTAGTTTTTCAGCTTGACTTTTCGCTCCCTCTACCATCGATACAAAAAATGGATTATTCAATGTTGAAACAGAAAATCCAACTAACTCTTCAGAGGAACTCCCTCCACAAGCACCTACTCCAAATAATATACCAGTAACTAACCATAGTAATCTTTTTTTCATAAATTACTCCTTATATAATAAAAGTTTCTAATTTTTCAAATCGTCTTTCTGATCTGCTAAGACAGCAATAAGAATAACAATACCTTTTACAACATCTTGATAATAAGATTGAACATTTAGCATATTTAATCCGTTACTCAGAACAGTGATAATTAAAATCCCAACTAAGGTACCAGATATCTTACCTCTTCCTCCATTCATACTTGTCCCCCCTAAAGCAACAGCAGCAATAGCATCCAATTCATACCCTAATCCTAGAGTTGGTTGTGCAGAATTAAGACGTGATATAAGCAAGATACTCGATAGAGCTGCCATTAACCCAGATAAACTATAAACAAAAAGCTTTATTTGAGAAACGTTAACCCCCGCAAGCTGTGCACATGTTGCATTAGAGCCAGTCGCATAGATTTTTCGTCCAATGGTCATTTTATTAAGAAAGATAAAAAAGATAATAAAAGCGAAGAGAAAAAGAATAATCGGGAAAGGAATTCCTGCTATCTCCCCTCGCCCAACAAACTTCAAGACTCCTGCCATTACATATTCATCTTTTGTTAAATTCGATATTGGACGACCACCCATATAGATTAGGGTTAAGCCTCGATAAGTTGTCATTGTAATTAACGTAGCAATAAACGGCTGTAATTTCCCAAATGTTATAAGAACTCCTGTTATAAATCCTAAGAATGTCCCAAAGATAAGAGTTATTAACATCGCTATAGGTACAGGCACACCTACAGATGTGATTAGTCCCGCACACAAAGCAGCACTAAGAGCAAGAGTCGAGCCTACTGATAGGTCAATTCCACCTGTCAATATAATCAATGTCATTCCAAAAGCTAGTAATCCAGTGACTGACGATTGTCTTAATAATGATAAAATATTACCAGTACTTCGAAAATCTGGACTAATTATACTAATAGTTACAATCAATAATAACAATGCATACACTGAACCATATTCTTGAATATGGGCTTGAAAATTATTTCGCATAGATCCCTCCCCCTGTTGCAAGTATCATTATGTTTTCTTGACTATATTGTTCTTTCTCTAAAATACCCGCTATCTTTCCTTCATGTACTACAGCAATTCGATCGCTCATTCCCAAAAGCTCCGGTAATTCCGATGATACCATAATGATAGCAACCCCTTGGCTAGCTAATTTATTCATGATCATATAAATTTCTTTTTTTGCACCAATATCTACCCCTCGTGTAGGTTCATCTAGTATCAAAATAACTGGATTTTTTAATATCCATTTAGCTAATACTACTTTTTGTTGATTTCCCCCACTAAGATTAATAGTAAGAGTATCTTGATTGAAGCTTTTGATATGAAAATCTGAGATAGCCGTATTTGCTAGCTGATTTTCTTGTTTTGAATTGATAACACCACAATGTGATATAAAAGATAGATTACTTAAAGAGATATTTTCTCGGATACTTTTTTCCAGCAACAACCCTTCCATTTTTCTATCTTCTGTGATAAAGCCTATTTTATGGTTTATAGCATCTTGAGGAGAATGTATTTTGCGAAGGAATCCATTGATATAAATATTTCCTTGGTCATATGGTAAATTACCAAAAAGCGCTCGGACAATCTCTGTCCGTCCAGCACCCATTAATCCACCGATCCCCAAAATTTCTCCTTGAGAAACATGAAAAGAAACATCTTTAAAAAATCCATGCGCAGTTAGACCCTGAACCTCTAGAATCTTTTCTCCAATTTGAGATTCTCGTTTAGGAAATCGGTCATTGATTTCTCGACCTATCATCATTTTTACAATTTCACCCATAGTCGTTTCTGCTGTATTCCTAATACCTATATTACATCCATCTCTCATCACCATGATTCGGTCTGATATCTCAAATATCTCTTCCATTCTGTGAGATATATAAATAATAGATACTTCTTGATCTTTTAATCTAGAGATTACTCTAAAAAGAGCTTTAGTTTCTTTATCGGTAAGAGCAGCTGTTGGCTCATCCATAATAATAATTTTTGTATTGTTCATTAAGGCTTTACAAATTTCTACCATTTGTTGTTGCCCTATAGAAAGAGAAGACATTCTCATGTTAGGTGAAATATTAACATCAAGTATAGAAAGAATCGTAATACTTTCTTCCAACATTTTTTTCTTATTACACCAACCAAACGTTTCTAATTCTTTACCGATAAATAAGTTTTCTTCAACAGTCAAATCATAAAGCACATTCAATTCTTGATGAATAAAAGAAATGCCGTTAAGCTCTGCTTCCTTAGGATTGTGAAAAATAACTTCTTTATCATCAACAAAAATTTTTCCAGAATCTTTTTGATACACACCTGTTAAAATCTTCATTAATGTAGACTTTCCAGCCCCATTCTCACCCATCAATGCAAGAATTTCTCCATGTTTTAACTCAAAATCAACATTAGAAAGAACTTTATTAACATGAAAAGACTTAGTAATATTTTGCATTATAATATTCATTAATATCTCCTAGGCTTATGATCTAATTGCTAAAGTTATCTATAAACTACCTATTGTAGATTCTCTTATTATAAGCTCAGCATCCACAACGATATTTTCCACCTGTTGATCAAGATTACATTCAATGAGCTCAAATAATTTATTTGATGCTAGTTTTCCAATTTTTTTCTGAGAGATATTCACAGTCGATAAGGATGGTTCAACCAATAAAGAAAGAAGAATATTATCATATCCAATTATTGCTACCTCGTTAGGAATAGTTAATCCCAATTCTTTACACGCTCTCAGAGCTCCAACTGCCATTTGGTCATTACCAGCAAAAATACCATCAAAATGTACTCTCTTTTGAACTAAATTATTCACTATTTCATATCCACTCTGAACAGTAAAATCACCATGAATAATTTGAAAATTAGAAGATGTTAGTCCTATATCTATACAAGCATTGGTATATCCATTGATTCGATCTTCAGCAACAGGGCTTTCTTTGGGACACGCTATATGGATAATATGTTTCTTTCCTATAGTAAAGAGGTGTTTCGTTGCTTTGTAAGCTGCAGCAAAATGATCAGTACTCACCGAACTAACTTTTTTATTTTGAGACGGTGTTTCTAATAAGATTACAGGAATCGTCATATCTTTTTTTCTGAGATTACTTAAAGATTGAATGTATTTTTGAAAACGTGGATTAGTATCCATCACTGAAGATACAAGAATAATCCCATCAACCCACTGTAACCGTAGATTTTTAACAATCTGTATTTCTAAATCAGGGTTATCATAGGTTTCACAAATTTGAACCATATAGTTTTTCTGATGACATAAATGAGTTATTTCTTTGATGATTTCTGTAAAAAAGATCCGCTCAATGGATGTTATGACAATTGCAATACAGTACGAACGCCCTCCTTTTAGGGACTTCGCTGCATGACTTGCTGAATAATCTAAGGACTCTATAGCATCAAGAACCTTTTGTTTTAATTCAGGGCTTACTGCCTTAGAATCATTCACTACTCGAGACACAGTAGAAGAACTAACATTTGCCAATTTAGCCACAGCTTTAATTTGCATTCTTCCTCCATTGTATACTGTTATTACATTAGGAAAACGTTTTCCCAATGTAATAACAGTATAACATTGATTACTAATTTGTCAATAGATAATTTTTAATTTTTTTTGCACCCTATAATTTATTATTTTATATACAATTAAATATTTTATTATTCTTACTGTGTGTTGCATTAGTAAAATAATAGCTAGTGAACAACAACCCTCTAAAAGATTACTCTTTTTTAACGATCACTTGACAAAAGAATTGTTTCAATATATTATACATAAATTCAAGGCTTAAGAGACCTATGTATAGTATAGCTAGAATTTTATTAGTAAGAAATCTCACTCTGAATAAAGGCTATTTTCACCTGTTCTTTATGAAGGTGGTATTTTGCGTTTAGTATCTATAATCATATATTCTCGATCACTATGTAGAGGAGTATTTTTTAGTGCTTTTATTTCTTTTTTACTACCACTCTGAATATCAAATACAACAAAAAATCCATAGGCATTTTCAGATTTTTGATAATCAACTAGTTGATTATCAAAATGAGTAACTAAATTTTTATGCGTAGATTTTTTAATTTCGATAACAATTTTTTCAGTACCTCTACTAAGCTTTATGTCGATCTTTCCCCCATTACTCTCTGGTTCAACCGAAATACCTAACTTATTATGCTGACATATCTGGTCAATAACAGCATGTAACAATGTTTGTAGCTGTTTTTCTGTAGGTATTTTTATAAACATATCTAAGAGACAATTTGTATTACACTCAATAAAATGTTTATATTTATCTAAAATAGAGTTAATTATTTCTTTTAACTCTGTTTGATTAGTACTTTTTTGATTTGCAACTATCTCTTTGACAAACTTAATAAAGTTATAATCTTTAGTCGAATCATACTGAATAGCTTTTGTACCCTTAATAGCAGTTATTATCTTATCAAGATCTTCGTTTGTTGCTTTGTCAATAATAACACTCTTTAGTACCCGTTTTATATCAGATTTTTTTGTAGAATCATCTAGGGGTAATAATGAAATAATGTTTTCCCATAAAAAATCTTTTATTTCTCGACTACTATTATAGTGGATATACTTATCATAAGCATCCATCACTGGAAGATTAGATAGAATCTCATTGGGGATCAGTAACAAAGGATACTGTGGATATTTTGGATGAGGCACTAAATTATATTTTTTTCCCTGACATTGAAATACCTCTTTATCCTTATCTACCTTTAATTTCTTAAGTATTCTCTTGGTATATTCATAGATATTTTGTTGTAATATTGAAATCACCATATCTGAAATATTATCGGCTCCTATCGCTATATCAGATAAAACAGGAAGTAGATACAAAATTTCAGGATTTGAGAGATTTCTTTTGATCAACGTAGTTAATGCTTCTTCTAATATTTTTGCTTTGCCTTTGCCTATCCCTGAACCGTGCGAATTATGAGATCCATAACCCAGTTGTAGTCCATGGATTTCTTTAAAAGTCAAAAGTTGGATTGCTTTTTTTTCATAAATTGTATACTCCTGAGACGTTGGTTTATACTTACATTTCTTACTGATACATGTTAATATTTTAGTAAAATGATCCTTTACTTGAGTAATCCCATTTTTAAATTCAGGGACTTTAGTAGATTGAAACAATACCAAATCAACAAATAATTTTGAATCCTTATAAGGATTGGTATCCAAAATATTAAGATTTTTGAAACGAGCTGGATCTACTCCTAAGTATTCAGAGATAGATAAGTAAGAATATTTCATCGTATACTCCTTATCATCATTATTTTATTATTTATTAATCTCTATCATTATAATATCCGTCACAAAAAAGTCAAGAGAAAAATCATTTGTTTTGCTACCGATTTCCTCTTTACCACACCCCTTTTATCCGATCGATCTTTTATTGTATTGTTATCATATTAATAAATCTAAGATTTTTCAAGAAATTTTTCTCTTCGACTGCGTTTTAGTCTAGAATAATTACCGATTAATCCAATCGATGGAAAAAAGCACCTGATTTATTAAATAAATCAGGTGCTTTGATTTGGACTTGACGGGGATCGAACTCCCTTGAATACAACTAAACAAGAAAACAGCAATCCATTGGATTATATATAATTGGACTTGACGGGGATCGAACCCGTGACCCCTTGAATGCCATTCAAGTGCGCTACCAAACTGCGCCACAAGCCCTAATCATGATTATTATAGTACGTTTATAAAGATTTGTCAAGTGTTGTTTTTTCTAATAATCAAAACAACATACTATGTATTTTTAAATATTCAATTCTATATTGACAGAAAATTTTTCTATGGTATAATAAAATGGTAGATCTTAAGTATACCTCAAGATTAATATAATATTAGGGAGAAGAAACAGATGAGAAATATTTTCATGATGAATGATAATTGGAATTTTATCGAATGCTGGGATGATTCTCTTATTAAAAACAAACAGAAAGGGGAACTTGTTGTTATCCCTCATGCCATGAAAGAAATTGCTCTTCATTATGCCGATGAATCCTCATTATGGCTTATTTCGGGGTATCAACGAGAATTAATAGTTCAGCCGGAATGGAAAAACAAGCGTATTATTATTCGTTTTGAAGGCGTTATGGCTGTAGGAGAATTATTTGTTAACGGTCAATTAGTGATCGAACACAAAGGAGGCTATACCCCTTGGGAAGCTGATATTACCAATTATCTTACGGAAGGTTCAAATTTATTAACGGTCAAAGTTGATAGTCGAGAACGAAATGATGTACCTCCTTTCGGAGCACAAATTGATTATCTTTGTTATAATGGGATCTATCGAGAAGTATCTCTTCGTATTGTAGATCCTATTAGTATCCAAGAAATTCTCATATCTCAAAAAGATGCGTTAACAACTCCAACATTAATCGGATCAATTCGAATCTATAATCCTACCCAAATCAAAAAAAATACAAGCGTAACCTTATCCATTAAGGATTGTTCGTCATCGATCTTTATGGAAGAATTTCCTATCTCTCTAACAGGAGATTTGATTCAAGATATTCCTATTTGTTCCCTTGTAGATAACTCTAAAATCACTCTATGGTCTCTTGATAATCCTACTCTCTATCAAATTATTGTTTCTATTGAAGAAGACGAAAGCCATCGTAGTTTTGGATTTAGAGAAGCTGTCTTTACCCCTGAAGGTTTTTATCTCAATGGAGTAAAAATAAAATTACGTGGTTTAAATCGTCATCAGAGTTTCCCATACAAAGGTTATGCAATGCCGGCACGTGCTCAAAAAAAAGATGCGGATATTTTAAAGTATGAGTTAGGACTAAACCTCGTACGAACATCCCACTATCCTCAATCTCCTCATTTTTTAGATCGCTGTGATGAGATTGGACTACTTGTCTTTGAAGAAATCCCAGGATGGCAATATATTGGAGATCTTGCATGGCAAGATTTATCCATCCATTATGTAAAACAAATGATAGAAAGGGATATTCACCATCCATCAATCATATTATGGGGTGTTCGTATTAACGAAAGTGATGATAATCACGATTTTTATACAAAAACAAATGCTTGTGCTCACGTCCTTGATCCAACAAGACAAACTGGTGGAGTACGTTGTATTTCCCATAGTGAGATGCTAGAAGATGTCTATACGATGAACGATTTTATTCAAAATCATGAAAGAGAGGCACTTCAAGGTCAAAAAGAAGTAACAGGATTAACAGAATATGTACCTTATATGGTTACAGAATATAACGGACATATGTATCCAACTAAAAGCTACGACCAAGAAGAACGCCAAATGGAACATACACACCGGCATTATCGTGTAATTGCTGCAGCCGGTCAAGATGATCATATCTGTGGATCAATAGGATGGTGTGCATTTGATTATCATACGCATGCTGATTTCGGAGCTGGTGATCGTTGTTGTTATCATGGGGTTATGGATATTTTTCGTATTCCTAAGTTTGCAGCAGGTGCCTATAAAGCACAAAATACACCCAAACCATTTGTACAAGCTGTTTCTTTATGGGCTCGTGGAGAACGTTCCGTAGGAGGGATTCTTCCTTTAATAATTTCTACAAATTGTGATTATATTAAAATTTACTTTGGAGATCATGAAATAGGTCTTTTTTTCCCCGCCGAAGGACGATATCGTGGAATTCCTCACCCTCCTATAATTGTGGAACCTTGGCGAAGTATGACTACTCTCCCTTCTTTTGTCGATCAGACGTGGGGATATAAATGGCATAACTGTAAAATAGAAGGTTATATAAATAACAAATATGTTATTCATCAAGAAATGGCTGCTAGTCCCATTCCAAGTATTCTTGAAGTACTAGCTGATGATGAAGAGCTTAATGCCCCAATAAATGGATCTTCTTGGGATACGACAAGAATTACCGTTATAGCAAAAGATCAATTTGGCAATCGATTACCCTATATTAATCTTCCTCTTCAAATTACCGTAAATGGAGGGGCAACACTAATTGGTAATAATATAGCTGTCCTTGAGGGAGGGGTATATGCATTCTGGGTACAAACAACACATCCCGAAGATAGTATAATCGAAGTATCCAGCCCTGTTTTTGCAACCCAAAAATTAGTATTAAAAATCAAATAACAGATCGTTCAGTTACTGGTATACCTATTAAAATTATTAATAGGTATAAGATTGAGACAGAAAACAATCATAGAAAATTCACCGAAACTGATGATAGATTTTCTATCATTAGTTAATAAAAGATGGCATATCGCTAGGGTAGAATCCGTTATAATTTAATAAAAATATTCTATGGATAGCTTATAATCAGAGCAATTAATATTGCTATAAGCTATTTTAGTAATATTTTTTACTTTATATCAATATTTTATTTCTAATAGTGGTTATAGATTGATAGTATGAGAAATAATTATTTTTATATGATCGTGTATCACACGATGTCTCATTGTTACTAAATGTTTATTTTAACAAGAGATAGAATAGAAAAGATCAAGAGAATAATTTTAAAAAATCCTTAAAAAATAAGAAAATATCAAATACTTTTAATTAAAAATAAATATTAAAAAACTATTGAATCAGGAATAAAAATATGATATAATAGGTTATATATAATAAATATTGGGATTATAATTAAACGATTAGTAAAACAATCCATAAAAACTTCTATTTATAAAACTCTATTCCCAATTTCTTAAAAGTAATTCATTATTACGATGAAACTTATTTTAGATTAATTCAATAAATATGAAAAACAATAAAATAGAAATATGTTATTATTATTATTTTATACAGGCGTTTTCCTATGGAGGATTACTATGAATTTTGGAATGCAGATATTCTTTCATCATAGAGCTTATGATAAAGAAAGGTGTCAGTTGTCTAGTTTAGGTATATCAGGATCGTTTTTGGAAGAAACTGTCATCAAAATATACGATGACTATGCCAAACACAATCCTATAAAGAATAATAGCAATGCTCTATTCGATATTGTAGATCGCTATAGTAAATTTTTAAAAGATGAGATCTATCAGAAAATCGATGAATCAGAGCTAAGCTATGATGATAAGTTAGCTTTAAAAGAAGCGATAGAACATACAAAACAAACAATAAAAACACGTATTAATGGTAAAATTAAATAATTTATGTAAACCACCTTATAGACCTTCATAAGGTGGTTTTCTTTTATCGAAGATATTTTATTGCTAATGTTAATGATGGGATTTTTTATTTTATATTTTTCCAACATTTTTTTAATATAAGAATATCAAAAAAAGAATAATTTATCTATAAATGAAAGAGAAAACACTATATTCATATAGTGTGCTTTGATAAAATAGCAAAACAAGAGGACAACAATGAGAATAGTAGCGGGTATTGAAGGGGGGGGAACAAAATTTATTTGTGGGATTGGTAATGAGCAGGGAGAAATTCTTGATTCAATTCGGATTGATACAACTACTCCTGATCAAACAATGAAAGAAGTCATCCAATATCTAAAAACCAAATCATTTGATGCGATAGGAATTGGTGTTTTTGGACCGGTAGAGTTAGATATTAATGAGGCAAATTACGGACAAATATTAAATACTCCAAAACGAGAATGGCAGTTTTTTAATTTACATCAAGCTCTCAAAAAAGAGTTTGACTGCCCAATTATTATAGAGCATGATGTTAATGCGGCACTCCTAGGAGAACTTACATGGGGAGCAGCTCAAAAACTGAGAAATACTGTCTATTATACTGTAGGTACAGGGGTTGGTCTGGGTTTATGGTTGGATAATCGATTTTACCACGGAGAATTACACTCGGAAGCAGGACATATGATGATTCCTATATTACCGGAAGATACCAAACAAAAAGGCTCTTGTCCTTTTCATAATAATTGTTTAGAAGGATTGGTTTCTGGATCGGGAATATACAGTCGTTTTGGAAAAAAAGGAGAACAGATTCCTGAAGATTCACCTATCTGGGATAACGTTGCATATTACTTAGCGACTGCATGCGTCAATACAATGTATTGTTATGCACCTCAACGAATTATCTTAGGAGGAGGGGTCATGAATGTTGCATCTGTACTTCCTAAAATACGAACATATTATCTACAAATATTAAACGGTTACGATCAAAAAGCACTTTTTGTCAATATGGAAGAATTTATTGTCGGTGCAGCATTAAAAAATGATCCAGGATTACGAGGAGCTTTTGCCTTAGCTCTTAATCATTAGAGACGGTACTTCCAAAGATAAAACAATGAATACAAAAATATCCGATCTTATATAAGATCGGATATTTTTTATTTTAAGCAATACTACCTTCTTTTGGAGTCATCATGGCATTCATTGTACATTCGCACACTAATTCTCCATCCACATAAGCTTTTGCTTCAAAACTATTAATAACACGAGTAAATGTAGTCTTATCTTCCGAGATTGATTCTCGTCTTTTTGTAACAGTGACATGATAATCCAAACGATCTCCTGGGACAACAGGTTTTCGGAATTTTACTCCATCAATTCCCATAAAAAACATTAAAATCCCCTCCGTATGGAGTTTAGGATAACGGTTTTTTAATTGAGTTAGTGCTATAAATCCAGCACATTGTGCTAAACCTTCTACTTGGAGGACTCCCGGCATCACCGGAGCATCCGGGAAATGACCATTAAAGAAATCTTCATTAATAGTTACATTTTTATATCCTTTACCCTCTTCTTCATTGACTTCTAGAACTCTATCTACTAAAAGCATTGGAAAACGATGAGGAAGTATTTTGCTTATCTCTTTAATATCAAAGTAAGAATTCATATTTTTCTCCTAAATTATATATTATATTTTTATAAATTATAAAGTACTCTTTTTTTTTTGTCAACTTGGTTCTTGTGTATTTCTATAATATTAGTTATAATAATTAAAAACATAGCATGAGGGATTGATGACAATAGGATATCAAGAATTATTAACAGAAAGTAATCGATTTATTACATTGTTGCATACGCTGGAAGTAAGTGCAGAACGTATTGAAGACAGTTTTCGTGATTATCAAGTCAAAATACTTATAGATCATTGGACAATGGTTTTATATTACAAACCTAGTAAACAAACTTTTTCGATAGGAACACAAGAAATAAAAGATCCCCTACAAAAATCTTATATCGAGAAATTATGGTATCAATTTCAATATCCGGATCTTCAAGAGATCAGTGGATTATGTGCTTATGTTGATGGCTCTTTTTATCAAAATCAAATTGGGTGGGGACTAGTTTTAGTAGAAAATCACCAAGTTATCGATACTTTTGGTGGAAAATTGCATTGTTCTATCGAAGAGTCTTCTTCTTACCAAATTGCAGGGGAGATTCAAAGCGTGTTGGAAGCCTTATCTTATGCTTTTCAGCATGGGTATACTAAAATAACAATTTTTTACGACTATATGGGGCTACAGAAATGGGCAGATGGAGAATGGAAGACTAAAAGTAAAATCGCACAAAAATATATGACACAATTACAAACATATGCTATAAAAATTACATGGCATAAAATTGCAGCTCATACAGGGAATCGATTTAATGAAATGGCTGATAAAATAGCAAAAGGATCAATTGTCTGAATTTTACTCAAAAAACTTGATTTTCAATCTTTTTTTTGTTATAATTATTAAGATTATCTATAATAGAAATTTATAAAATTTTGGAGTACAAATATGTATCAATCCAAACTCAATCTCATCGATACGGAAGTAGCCATTAAAGAAGGCAAAACAATTTTTGAACAGCATTTAGCAGAAAATCTTAATTTATTAAGAGTATCTGCACCTCTATTTTTAGAAGCTAATACAGGATTGAACGATGATTTAAATGGTATAGAACATCCTGTTTCTTTTAGCTGTGCCGATCAACAGATCGAAATTGTACAATCATTAGCTAAATGGAAACGAATGGCCTTATATCGCTATGAATTACAAGCAGCGCAAGGCTTATATACAGATATGAACGCTGTACGCCCTTGTGAATCCTTGGATGAGCTTCATTCTCTTTATGTGGATCAATGGGATTGGGAAAAGGTTATCCGTTTGGAAGATCGGAATCTTGATAAGCTTAAAGAAGTGGTTTATCGTATTTATGATGCTCTAAAAAAAACAGAAGAATCTGTAAATCATTTATTCCCAATTCTACAAAACAAACTTCCTAAAGAGATAGTTTTTGTCCATACCCAAGAATTGGAAGATATGTTTCCTCATATGACTCCAAAACAACGAGAGTATGAAATTACCAAATGTCATAAAGCTGTCTTTTTAATAGGAATAGGAGGGAAGCTTAATTCTGGTATTCCTCATGACGGAAGGGCGCCTGATTATGATGACTGGACTTTAAATGGAGATATTTTATTATACCATGAAGTATTGGATTGTGCATTGGAGATTTCTTCGATGGGAATCCGTGTTGATGCATTCGCGATGGAAAACCAATTAGCAATATGCAAGGTAGAAGAGAGAAAAGAATTGGATTTTCATAAGATGGTGCTTAATAACGTTCTACCTTTATCGATTGGAGGCGGAATCGGGCAATCTCGTCTCAGTATGTTCTTATTGGAAAAAGTACATATCGGTGAAGTTCAGGTTTCTGTATGGCCTAAAAATATTATTAAAGAATGTGCTTATAAGAGAATTTTTCTTTTATAAGGATAAAATATAAATATATCAAAAACCCTTCAGTATATCTGAAGGGTTTTTTTTAAAGTATGCTCATAGAAAAGCTCATTAAAAAATATTGACTTTATTTTCAAAGTTTGTTATAATTATCATGTAGAATGAAGTTTAAGGAGATACTTGTGGTCTGGCTTAATATTATTTATCTAGCTGCTAGTACAGCATTTATCCAAGTAGGTGCTTTTGTCGGATTAACACTTCTCATATTTGGAATTATTGATTATAAAACCCGTGGAGGTTTTCTCAACGGATTCAGAAAATATAAAAATCTACAGGTATTATTTGGAGCATTAATGGGATTAACCCCAGGTTGTGGTGGTGCAATCATGGTTATGCCCTTGTATTTAAAGGGACATGCCAGTTTTGGAACGATGGTTGCTACCTTAATTTCTACAATGGGTGATGCGGCTTTTGTTCTTTTAGTGGAAGACCCTATTTCTCTAGCGTGGGTATTACTTATTTCTTTTATTGTAGCTATTATTATGGGATATACACTAGATTATTTTAAGGCTGGTGATAAGTTTGCTCCTATTTATACTACCGAACAATTAGCTCATGATCACTGGCAGTTTCGTCCGGAGCAGACGGAGTTTCTTGATGAAACGATTATTTTACAAACCCATATTGATCCTACTGATCACATAGTACTGGAAAAACGCTTTTTATTACCTAATTTGCCTAAAATCCTTTACTATTTTAGGCATCATGGGGCTCATTATATTTTTTGGGCAATTTTAGTCTTGGCATTACCTTTGGGAATTATGAATTTAATGCAGATTGATTTTGATACCGTATTTATTGTTAAGAATCTAGGCTTTATTGGAGCTATAGGGACATTATTTAGTATTATTTATACCTTAATGTGCCGAAAATTTTTAGCAGATGATAATCTTCCTGTCGAGTATAGCAAATTAAAATCCCTTAAAGAAACCTTTATTCATAATGCTGAAGAAACGGCTTTTGTAATTATGTGGGTATTTATTGCTCTACTCTTTTATGAATCTGCTATATACTTGATTGGTGGTGAGGAAATTATTGCTAACTTTATGAAACAAACCGGATATATTGTTGTATTGATGTCGCTAGTTGTCGGATTAATTCCTGGTTGCGCTCCTCATATTATCTTAGCAACTATGTATGTACAAGGAATAATCCCCTTTTCTGCTCTGATAACGAATGCTATTTGTAATGATGGAGATGCCTTATTTCCAATGCTTGCGATGGATAAGAGATCTTCTTTATGGGCGACAATTTTTGGAGTAATCCCAGCGTGGATTGTTGGGACTGTTCTTTTTATCATAGGATTATAAAAAATAAGCTCTTCTAAATTAGAAGAGCTTATTTTTTATTTATATTGAGCAACAATATAACGAACTTTATCGATTAACATATTAATAGCAACGGTATTATGATTAGTATAAGGAATAATAATATCCGCTATTTTTTTGGAAGGTTCTACAAACATATCGTGTCCAGGCTTAGCAGTAAAGAGGTATTGATTAATCGATTGTTCAATACTACGCCCTCGTTCTGTAGTATCTCTTAGAAGTCTTCTAATAAAACGAAGATCTGCTTCTGTATCTACAAATACTTTTATATCCATAATGTCTGTAATTTCCGGATCTGCAAAAGATAATATTCCTTCTAAAATAATGACTTTACTAGGGCTTGTTAAACTCGTTTCTATAGAACGGGTATGAAGTGTAAAATCATAAT
>JBOFNI010000232.1:0-3826 GCA_051658845.1 Brevinema sp.
CTTTCTTAACGAAGTCTACAAAGAATCTTGGCTTACACAGTTTAATTTACCTATTAATCCCCCCTATACAATCGAAAATATTTCTTATATTTACGATCAAAATAATTTTCGATTTGCTGTCCCTAATAATCCTCCTTCCCACTCTCTTGAAGGTTATCTGTTCCCTGATACTTATTCTTTTGATAAAAACTCATCTGCTACTACTATTGTTCAATCAATGACAAGCCACTTTAATACCATGGTCGATAACACGATCCTTGCAGAAATAAAAAAACAAAATAAAACTCTATCAGAAGTAATTATTCTTGCTTCTATTATTCAAAAAGAATCCAGTAACAACAAAGAAATGCCAAAAGTTTCCGGAGTATACAACAATCGATTGGATATCAATATGATCCTCCAAGCAGATCCTACCCTAATCTATGCCTTGATTTTAGACGGAGAATATGACGGTAATATTCGTACTCGGCATCTTAGCCCTCCTTGGCCATCTCCTTATAATACTTATTATAGTTCTACTTTACCTCCTGGTGCCATTGCCAATCCCGGTAAAGAAGCAATTCTTGCAGCATTACAACCGGAGCAACACAATTACTTTTATTTTGTTGCCACACCCAACGGTGGGCATAAATATTCTCGTAGTTATCCAGAGCATCAAAAAGCAGTACAAGAATGGGTCAATTACCGAAGAAGAAAATCATGATTACAAGAAACGAGCTAACATCACTATTAGATACATGGTTGGAACCACAAAAAATTAAAGACCATACCGTGAACGGTCTTCAGTTTGAAGGGAAAGATTTGATTCAACATATTGCCTGTGCCGTTGATGTATCTTTAGAAACTCTTAATAAAGCTGCAGAATTAGGGGTTGATTTTTTAATTACCCATCACGGATTAATTTGGAACGGTCTCTCTAAAATTACCGGATTTGATAAGCAACGTATTCAAGTCCTCTGTGATCACCAAATAAATTTATACTGTTCCCATTTACCCTTAGATATTCATCCGACTTTAGGAAATAATGCCTCTTTAATAAAATTACTGGGTGCAGAAAATACCCATCAGATTTTTTTTGATGTTGGATACTACGCCCACATTAATATCAGATATCAGGAACTGAAACATTTAATTCAAACAACAATTTCTCAAGATATTGTGGAAATGCCTTTTGGGAAAAAAGAAATTAAAAAAATTGCGATATGTTCCGGAGGTGCGGCATTAGATCTGAGAGCGTTATTTGAAGCTCATCAACAAGGAGCTGATACGATTATTAGTGGAGAAACGAATAGTTTGTATTATCATTATGCAAAAGAACTGCAAATGAATATTTTATGTGCTGGGCATTATGCCACAGAAACATTTGGGGTCAATAATGTGAATAAGGAAATCAAAAAAACATATGCTCATTTGGATCAAATGGTGTATACTTTTATTGATTTCCCTACCGGTTTTTGAATAATTGATACTAAGAATTATTTTTGTCCATAGTACGAAGATTTTTGCCTGCTTTAAAATAAGGAAATTTCTTTGACGGAACATTAACATGTTCGTTTGTTTTAGGATTTCGAGCAATACGTGCTTGACGCTGACGCACACCAAAGGTACCAAAGCCTCTTAATTCTATTCTTTCGTTACGATCAAGTTTTTCTATTTCTTGACGTAATGTATCGATAAAAACAGAAACAACTGATGCTACTTGATGTTTGGAAATGCCCAAATCCGATATATCCTCACATGTAACAATAAGATCTACTAAATCCGATTTTGTTAATTTACTTTTACCCATATTTTGCTCCTCAAGTCTTTATAATAAGACTTTATTAGGAAGAACACCCATACACTAATTTTTATTCTTATTTAACTATTATAAGATTTTTTAAACAATGATTCCATCGAAGACTTAATACGAGAAGAAGTATTCCGTGGTAAAACACCTTTAGACCAAGCCTTATCGATTTGTTTTTTGAATTCATTTAACTGTGATTGTGCAGCACTGGTATCAAGAGTTTTCTCGGTAAATAGAGCAATAGCATTACGACGTAAATGTCTGATAAATGTTTTTATTGCTTTATTCCGCATATGACGTTTTTCACTTTGTTTTACTCTTGTTTTAGCAGATTTGATATTAGGCACTTAAATCCTCCTTTCGTTTATATAACTATTATACTATATAAATTCAATAAAAGTCAAGGTTTTACCATTTTTATCTATCAACAATGTAATTTTATTTTGTAAGATCTTTACAAAGACTAGTAAAAACTACTATAATATAAAAGTATCTGTAAAGAAATACATATTAAGGATATTTTGTGAATTATCAATGGGACGTTATTGTCGTTGGAGGCGGTCATGCTGGTATAGAAGCCTCTCATGCTACCGCTCGTATGGGAGCAAAAACATTATTACTGACTTCTAATATTGACTTGATGGGGCATATGTCTTGTAATCCTTCGATTGGTGGTATCGGTAAAGGACAGCTTGTTAAAGAAATCGATGCGCTCGGGGGTTTAATGGGACTTACTGCCGACCAAACGAGTATTCAATTTCGACGACTCAACACCAAAAAAGGTCCTGCTGTCCGATCTTCCCGTTCTCAAGCTGACAAAGTGGCTTATCGGACATTGATTCAATCGCTCATGTTCCAACAAAAAAATCTTACTATTATTCAGGATCATATTCAAGACTTGATTATCGATCATCAGACTGTCATCGGTGTAAAAGGCATGTTAGGTCAAGAATTCTACGCAAAATCCGTAGTGATTACTGCAGGGACTTTTCTTGATGGGATGGTTCGTATTGGAGAAATCGCTATTCCAGCCGGACGTTTGGGCGAACAAGCTGCCGTTAAATTAGCAAATCGTATTAAAGATTTAGGATTTAAAACCCCTCGTTTTAAAACAGGGACTCCTCCTCGTTTGGATGTTCGTACTATAGATTTCTCTAAAACAGAAATTCAACAAGGAGATAATCCTGCACGCCCTTTTTCTTTTAGAACTGATATTGATACGTTCTCTCCCAAACAAGAGTTTTGTTATCTTACTTATACTACTTCATTAAGCCATGAGATTATTAAAAATAATATCCATCTTGCTCCTATGTATTCTGGGGAAATCGATGCAACAGGAGTTCGCTACTGTCCTTCTATCGAAGATAAAATAATGAAATTTCCCAATCATGAACGTCATCATATCTTCCTCGAGCCAGAAAGTTTATCCAATGGAGAAATTTATCCTAACGGTCTTTCCAACGCCTTTCCCATTCCTATTCAACAACAACTGGTTAACAGCATTCCTGGATTGGAAAATGCTGTAATGACAAGACCTGCCTATGCCATCGAACATGATTACATCGATCCAACCGAATTACAGCCATGGCTGGAAACAAAAAAAATAACCAATCTCTTTTTAGCAGGGCAGATTAACGGTACTACCGGCTATGAAGAAGCCGCCGCTTTAGGTTTGATCGCCGGTATCAACGCCGCCTTAAAAGTATCCGGAAGAGAATATTTTGTCCCAAAAAGAACAGAAAGCTATATTGGGGTCATGCTCGACGATCTAACAACTTTAGGCACTATAGAACCTTACCGAATGTTTACTTCCCGTGTTGAATATCGACTGACCGTTCGAGAAGACAATGCCGACCAACGTCTTACTCCTATTGCTTATCGTCTTGGTTTGGTTGACTCAGAAACGTATCATCAATGCGTAGAAAAATACCAAAAAGTAGAACAAACGCTAACATTTTTAGAAAACCACTACCTCACCCCTTCCGATCAGTACCATACTATCTATCAAGAATTAAATACTCCGATTCCACCTAAAAA
>JBOFNI010000233.1:0-1043 GCA_051658845.1 Brevinema sp.
GTGGAATGCCGGTGTTTAGGATGAGGGTTGAGGATACCTGTTTGCCCGACCTAACAGACTGAGGTCTGTTGGTAAGAAAATCCAGAATCCATCTGCAGGTGCAGATACCCAGGTCACTGAGCTTAGTGATCATGAATGCAGAACTAAAGTCAATGAACAACATCCTGATGTAGGTGTTGTTGTTATCCAGGCTACGCATTCGTACTTAAATCTTGGGCTCGTCCGGGATTTGAACCCAGGACCTCTCGCACCCAAAGCGAGAATCATACCCCTAGACCAACGAGCCAACTACAAAGAAGATTAGCTTGAGTTTTGATTTTGACACTGTGTTCGCTTCTTGAGCCCCCGTTGCCTAATGGATAAAGCACTGAGCTCAATACCTTGCCTTAAGCTGTAGTCAGCAGAGTGGTGCAGCGGAAGCGTGTTATATAAAACTAGCCAGCACCTTATAACAACCATAGACTTTGATGTTGTGTTAATTAACAAAATACCTGAAATGAGCCAAAACTTTCTCACCCAGAGGTTAATGCAAAAATGAAACCAGATTTAAAGGCCTGTGGTGAACTAGCTCTGATGAAATGTTCGCAGGAGGAATACAAGTGAGCTTCACCAAAAACATCTCAATGGCAGCGGTGGGATTTGAACCCACGTCTCCAAAGAGACTGGAGCCTTAATGCAGCGCCTTAGCTCGGCCACGCTACCCACAGTAGCGGCAGCTGATGGCTGTAGGGTGGTGATAGGCATGTGCTCTGGCAGGAGATCTTAATTACAGAGTTCTGAGCTTTACCAAAAAGAGTTCACTAGCAGGATTTAAACCAACACCTCGGAAATGACTGGAATTTTTTCTTTAAAAAATTATTTTAACTAAGACATAAGTAAGGAGAGAAATGTTTACTTACCTTTAATAGTATTTTGATCCTTTTCAAGAAGAAGAAGAGTGTGATCAGTTGTGTCAAATTCTGCAATTTGCTTTAGCAAAAGCAGCAAGGAGATGCCACCATGATGAGAGGTGAGTACTAGGACATTTTACCACCACTATCAGC
>JBOFNI010000234.1:0-9459 GCA_051658845.1 Brevinema sp.
TAGACAAAAATTGATTTCCGAGACCTTCTCCTTGAGAAGCCCCTTTGACTAATCCTGCAATATCTACAAACTCCACCGTTGCAGGAATCAATTTTTTTGATCCGGAAAGATCAGATAAAACCTGTAACCTAGAATCAGGAACATTGACGATTCCGATATTAGGATCTATCGTACAAAAAGGGTAGTTGGAACTGGCTATGCCTGATTTAGTCAATGCATTAAATAATGTTGATTTGCCAACATTCGGTAGCCCAATAATCCCACAAGAAATTCCCATAAATACTACCTCCGTATATTTCGTATATTATAACATAAGAAAAAAATATACGCAAAAATCCTCTCTTAAAATTTGATAAAAGCATATAAATTCGATATAATATAAAAAATAATAAGAGAGTCTTATGCAATTATACCCTAGTTTTTATTTTCGTCCTCTTACCCATACGATCAAACTTTCGCATTTTTTTAATATCAGTTTAAGGAATCCAACAATCCAGGAACTTCCTATTTTTGAAGAAAGTATCCGTAATCTTAGTACCCGACTTTCCGACAAAGAACGAAGACGTATCCTCTATACACTGTATCCTATGGGTGGTTCTATTCCAGAAGGATCATTAGAAGAACAGTTTATCAAATCCCTTAGTAAAATTTGGGTCATCGCTCATACCGATCAAACGCTTCCTTTTGAAAAAGGATTAGTTGATTATGGATTTTTATGTGGTTTTGCGTCTACTCAACAATATTTAAGAAATCCAGGTGGATTTATTTGCGATATCAATACCTTATCACCAAGGGAACTTCTAAGAGCATTAAAAAAAGAATTACCTAAAGCAGCAGAATTAATTTCTAATCCTTCATTAAGAATAGACGATCTCCAAGATCTTATCCAACAAGCTACCTATTGGGACGGTATTTTCGCCCAACATACCTTTCCTTATGTACAAATGGCTACTGCTATGCGTACTGCTGGCACCAACAAATCACCCCTCCAACAACTACTCCAATATTGTGTTGCCGCTGAGATTCTTCTCGTACACAATCCCAGTAAAGGAGACAGTAAAATGCCGATTAATCGTCAGTTTACCAGTAAGTTAACACTTGTCCGTTATATAATGATTAAAATCAAAAATCAACAGCATTTAAACACCCCAGAAGAACTCCAACTCTTATTCAATCAATTATATGAACTCCGATCCCAAATTATCCATGGTAGACAACAAAAAGCCCCCTCAAAAGCTCTTATTGCTCAATACCTTAATATCTTATTCCCTACGATAAGACTAGCTATAGAATTACAAGGGACTGATCCCCTCTTTATGGAATTTATTAAAAAAATATAACCATGCAAAAAATATTTATTGGTATTCAAAGTAGACTCAATTCTCAGCGATTTCCTCAAAAAGCCTTAGTTCCGATTATGGGTACTCCATTAATTATTAGAGTTATTCAACGTTTAGAACGAATACAGTATCCCCATCAAATCGTTCTTTTATGCCCCGAGCAAGAACAAGAAATTTTTCAAAATCTTTTATTGGAATATCATTGTCCTGTTCCTATATTTGGTGGAAGCGAGTACAATGTTCTTTCAAGGTACTATCATGCAGCTCTAAATTATGGCAAACCTCAATTAATAATGAGGGCAACAGGTGACAATCCTCTTATATCTGCCAGTCTTGCAGATCTGTTAATCAAGTATCATCTAAAAAACAAACCTGATTTAAGTCATTATCTTCACAATCCTCTAGGAACAGGAGTTGAACTGTTTACATTTTCCGCTTTAGAACAAAGTTTTTTTCAAGCATCTCTTCCTTCCCATCAAGAGCATGTAACTCAATATATTTATCAACATCCCCATTTGTTTTCTATTGCAGAACCTACCAGTCCTTTTATTGTATCGGAATATCCGCACCTCAGTGTTGATCGTCCTGAGGATCTTAACTTAATTAAAGAATTGTTGACTCAAGACCCTCTATGGGATATTTCCCAAAAATAATCTTGTAATTTTTTGTATTTTATTTTATAATATATATTAAATTAAATTTATGGATTGCTTATGGAATCAAATACGATCTCTCAGCTAATACTTATGATCTTAGGAATATTGACAATCTTATTATGCCTGTCTAATATTATTTTATCAAAAAAAATAAAAAAACTTTCTCAAGAATTATTCAGTCTCCAACGGTCTACCAATCATAAAGATACCGTTTTAGAAACTACTTTGTCGCAATTTACTCAAGATCTCCCTATAGAAAAACATCCTCACACACAAAATAAACAAACTACTCATCTTATCGAAAATTTACTCCATAAATTTTCGATCCGGCTCAACAAAAAGCTCCATGAAAAACTCCAACAAGAACAAAATATATGGAACGAAAAATTTTCATTATTACTAACATTAATGAATAAAACAGAAAAAGATCTTCAACAAGTTCGAGATCATCGATTTAAAGAATCTTGGATATCGATTACAGAGCTTCGACAAAAAGCTCAGCTATTATTCAACGATATGCAGGAAGACGGTGTTTTTTACCGGATTCAGTCCTTATGGCAATTGAGTACGTTAAGCTTACAACAACAAAATCCCTACGACGCATTTCGCCATAGTACCGCTGCACTTCGACTGTATCACGACAGTAAACCGACTCTCCCCCTTTCTCATAAAATTATATGGAACATTGGTAATACTTTTATCGAAAGTAGTAAAACCCTCGAAAAAAAAATCCAACAAGAAATTATCAAAAAATTCCAAATTACTAGTAAAGATATTTTAGAATTATTTCAAGAAACAGAAAATTTTGAAAGCAATATTGAAACACTCCAGAAAATCCGTATTTGGTATAATCAATTTACACAGCTATAACAACACCATTTAATTACTGATAAAGCCCACTTTCGTGGGCTTTTTATTTATACCAAATTTCAGGCTTATCTTGGAAATCAACCAATATCCCTTGTGTATGAGGACTCATAAAAATTTCTAATTCCGGCGTAAATATTGATGTTTTTAAATCCAATAGTCCTACCGAATACATCCCTTGCCCTTGCTGATCTATTCCATCAAAAAACATCAGATAAGGATCAACCGCCACAAAAGGACTATCCGGATACGATTCTTCCCATTCTAACAACGTATCCATATCGGCAATTTCAAATGTTAATAATTCAACAAATTCTTTTTGATCTGTATTTTTATAAATCCTTTCCATTTGTAGAAATAAGTAGTCTTTACTAATAGGATTCTGATAGCCTCGAAACCATAATTGACGGAATGCTTTAGGCATTTCTTGAAGTAAAGGGTGATTTTCTTCCACAGAACTAATAAATATCCGTTCTTGCTCTTTCATAGCTACTTCTTTGTTTTTAATTTTTTGACAAGATCTTCTCCGGAAATCCAATCTTTGATATTACTTTTATGGGTAATAAGAATCGCTATTCCTAAAATAGTAACAGCAATTCGGAGCGGAAGAGAGGTATCCGGAAGTAGGTAAACGACAACAGGTAGACAAACAGCCGTAGTAACAGATGCCCGACCTATTATTCTTTTTCCAAAGGTGAAAAATACAAGGACAAAAATCGTCAAGTCAATAAGAGCCATTATAGGATTCCACGCAAGCACTACTCCACCTGTTGTAGCTACGCCTTTTCCTCCTTTAAACTTTAGAAAAGGCGAAAACACATGACCTAGCACAGCAGCAAACCCAATAAAAATTTCCATAGAATCAAAAAGTAACAGATCTTGATCCGGAGAAACAAAAAAACGAAAAAACACGATAGGGAGTAATCCTTTAGCTAGATCTAAAACCAACACAGGCATAAAGCCTTGCCAAAATCCAAACTGGCGAGAGACATTAGTTGCTCCGATATTTCCAGAACCGATTTTTCTAACATCCACTCCTCTTAAAGCAGCATATAACAAGCCATAAGGAATACTTCCCGACAAAAAACCTAAGACAATAAATAATAGACCCTGTGTTAATACATTATCTGGCATAGAGCCTCCCTTGATGATATAATTATTATAAATTTATAAAGAAAGTTTACTAAAATCAGCCTGTAAAAGAAACAGCTGTTGGATCATATTTAGTAATGCCTTTCTATTTTGTTCTTTTTCATCACCCGTTTTCACCATCACCGAATCAAAAAATGCTGAAATTAAGGGTTCTATCTTCACAAGCTCTAACAATCTCTCTTGCTCGGAAAGGGATAACATTTTTATTGTTATCTCCTGAGCATAAAAGTATAGCTCTTTCTCTGCCGATTCTGTCAATAGCGATTCTTGTAAGGGAGTATCATCTAAGCTGTCTTTTAAAATGTGTGAGATTCTTTTATAAAGCTCTATTAATCTTTTAAAAGGTTCCGGATGCATCTTTTGTACCGTCTGTAACGCTTCTGCACGAGAAATATCCAATAACAGAATATCGATCCCTTGGCTTAATACCGCATTAACCGTTTCCATTGACATATCTTTCGCCTTTAACACCCCTTCTAACCGTGTTTTAATGAAATCAGTAATAAGTGTCTTCCATTGGAGAGCGTCTATTGTTAAAAAAGGTCGGTATAATGGATCAATCTGGTCAAAAAAATGCTCTAAGGAAAACTGCTCCCAACGATACTGCATCAATAAATGAATTATCGCTATTGTTTGACGTCTTAGACCATAAGGATCTCGAGAACCACTTACCGTCTTTCCTACAGCGTATAGAGTGAGGAGATTATCAAGACGATCCGCAAACCCGATAAGAGCAGATAATTCTTGTGTTGGCATCATTGGTATACCATCTACGACCATTGGATAATAATGTTCTTTTAAAGCAAGGGCAACGTGTTCCTCTATTCCCTGTGCCTTTGCGTAATAATATGCAATAATCCCTTGCAGTTCCGGGAATTCTCCTACCATCAGCGAACTGAGATCTGCTTTCGCAAACGAAACTCCTTTCAACAAATCATCCATATCTACTTGAGGTGCTAGCAGATCTCTTAGATAGAGAGCAATACTTTTCATTCGTTCCACTTTATCTGCCATACTTCCTGCGCCTTCCACAAAAGATACTGAAGCTAATTGGTCTGCGTAATATTCCAGTCCCTTTTTTATATCCTCGTCAAAGAAAAACTGACCATCTGCAAAACGTGCCTGTAATACTCTTGCGTTACCGGCTAAAATATTTTGTCTAGTCTCTGCGTCTTCATAAGGAACGTTCGCCGTAATAATATAATGAGGAAGTAATTGACCTTGAAGATCAACAATAGGAATATATTTCTGATGAATTTTCATTTCTGAGATTAAGACTTCTTTAGGAAGTTTTAAAAAAACAGGATCAAAATCTGCTAATAAGGAATGAGGATATTCGGTTAAGGATGCCAAGATACTAAGGAGTTCCTTATCTAGCAACGCCTCTCCCTGTGTGATACATTTTTCGGTTTCCTGTTCAATAATCGTTTGGCGTTCTTCAAAACTGGAGATACAGCCTCGTTTTTTTAAGCCCTGTTCATAATCATCAGCGTGATCTAAGACTACCGGATCAGGAAATAATTGTCTATGCCCATAGAGTAAACGATCGGAATCTTTTCCAAAAAAACAGACCGGTAGAATCTCCTGATCAATTAATGCAACAATCCCCCGAACAGGGCGGATAAATTCATAAACTTCTCCCCCGTAATTCCAACGCATCGGCTGAGTAAATTTGATTCCTTGAATTAATTCTTGAAGGAGAGGGGGAAGAATCTCTTGAAGTGCTAATCCCTCTTCTTTTTTTTGAAGAAAAATATATTTTTGTCCTTTGATCTCCCGCTCTTCAACATCATCTGAAGAAATATGATAGGAAGAAAAAAATCCTTCCAAAGCTTTTGTCGGTTTTCCATGCTCATCGTATGCTGCTTTAAGAGAAGGTCCTTTTTGTTCGATCATGCGATCCTGTCCATTACTTGGAAGATCAGAGATATGAAATGCTAAACGACGAGGGGTACTAAAATATTGAATTTCCGTATAAGATAATCCATATTTCGACAACAGTTTGGGCACCTGCTCCTTAAAATACAATGTCGTCTCAGGTAATACTCCATGAGGTATTTCTTCCGTATAGATTTCAAATAGAAAATTCGGCATAGGATTCTCCTTAACGGTTAGATAATATCCAATATTATAAAATAGTACCACAAAAACTTCAATATTTTCTTATCATTAAATCGTCAGAGAATTTTTTCTACTAGCCAAAAATTGTTTAATATTATAGAGTCAACAATTATAGCCAAGTAGTTTGATTTACCAATGATAATCATTCTTATACAGCTTCAAAGAATTTAAAAGTATTGGTCTGATATGGTAAATTATTTGTTTCCGGAGGATCGATATAGACCTCTTCTTTTTCTTTAGGAGTATCGGATTCTTGCACTGGTATTGCCAAAACATTGGTGATATCTATTGTATTTGTCTGATTAACTATATTTGTTTGATCAATCATGTTTGTCCGAGTAATAATATTTAAAAACTCAACAATATTAGAACTGTCTATAACATTAGTCATATCGACCGTATTGGTAAATAAATTGGTCAACTGAGTCATATTAGTAGTATCAATAACATTCGTTAATAAAACAGCTCTTTTTTGAATATTTTTATCAAAAAGATAATACTGTATATCTTTTCGACCATATTCTTCAGCAAGATCTAACAAAGAAAGATCATCTCGATTAATCATTGTTGCATCCGCTCCTCGTATCATTAAATATTCGATCAGAGCAAGAGGGCTATCATTTTTAACTGCTGTAAATAAAGGAGTATCTCCATAATTGTTTACACCATTTATTTCCGCTCCCTCTTTAATTAATAACATAATAATCTCAAGATTATTTTTTAATATCGCTAGATGTAATGGAGTATGCCCACAAGCACCTACAAGATTAATCGTTTCTGGTTCATAAAGCAAAGCACTGTTAATTAAAGAAAAATCTTGAGAGAGAACTCCGGCATGAAGGAGAGGAACTTTTGGAAGAGCAAAATCGTTTCTATCTTCTTGGAGGTACTCTAACCAATTAATTAAGATATTATTATCAGGATATACGCTACCAAAAATGATAAAACATAGAATGAGAGAAATATATTTTTTCATTGATTATCCTTAGTAAAAAAATTATTAATAAAAAAAATATAATGTTTTATAACAAACATACCGAGATAATATATAACTATATCGGCTGATACACCAAAATAAATTAAATAATATATATAATAGTATACACTATTATATATATTATTTAATAGAAAAATTAAGAAAACATTGATTTTTTTTTCAATTTATACTATACTTATAATAATAATTTAATAGTAGTAAGTATAAAAAAACAGAGCAGGAGCATATCATGAGAGTCATTCTCTATTTTTTTCCATTAATACTTCTTTCCATTATTCCGCAATTATCTTATGGTCAATATAAATGGGAAACTTATACTGGAGACGCCGAATTTATGTCTCTTGAAGATAGTATTGATAAAGGACGAATTTTATATCATAAACTTGCAGAAAACAATTCCTCCATCACAGGAAAAAGAGGTATTCTTTTTAATGCGACTTTATTTTCATTCCCATCGTTGACAGGTTCTTTTTCATGGTCTCAAGTACAAGTCAATGCTGGAAGGATTTCTTTCTACCCTCATATCTACACATTTGATAACGGTACTAGTGCCTTAGCAGTTGCTTTTTTATATAATATTTCCCGTGTCTCCCCTATTCGAGGCATCAGAACCCGTCCTAGTTTTTCTCCGGCATCTCTTTTACAATTAGAAAGAGATAAAATGAATTTTTCTCGTTTAAAATTCGTATCTGAAGGTTTCGAAACCGATCTTCTCTTACAAACAGGAAATCAAGAAACAGAATTAAGTTTAAGTGATTACGACGTAAATTATAACTACTGGCTTAAATCCAGTCCTACCCAAAAAGAAACAGCTGGTCTTCGTACTTTTTTTGCTCGTCCCTTAACCTCATTCAAAATTAGAGCTTATAGTGATAAAGGATATTTAGATACCACGCTTGATAGTGGTCAAGTAAAAACATTGAGCGATATTTTTATAAAAACAGTTGATTTATACCAACGTTTAATTGATCCAAACTATATTAACAGACCAAAAGAAGACACGACAAACACTAATGCTAGCACAAATACCAATACAGCAACAAATATAGGTACTACTAATACAAATACTAGAACAAATACGCAAGTCCGAAATACTAATAGAAAAAGAGCTGCAACAAATCAACGTCCTGCAGTTCAACAAACTAATAGACAAAGAGTTGTTAATACAAATAAGCGACCAAAAACAACCCGTGTCGTTAAGCCAAAATAAATTCTTAATCAACAAGATAAACCCCAATTATATAATTGGGGTTTATCTTGTTTTAAATAACTATTGACAAAAATTGAAAACTTTGATAAAATAACAGACAATTATAATCTTATAAATTTGTAATAAGGGCAAAAGTTTCTACAAAGCACCGTAAATGCTTTACTATGATTATAAATAACATCTCCCATACATCTTTCTACCTACCTTTTTATTGTTTCGGATTGTATATTTATAATTATTATTTGTCTTTTTTTGGAGTATTGATGAAACTACTACAAGATAAAATAATAGAATTATCTAAAGTTCCTCAAGAAGGAATCCTTAAAGTTGATAATTTTTTGAATCATCTCATCGACCCTCAATTTATAATCGAAATTGGTCAGGAGTTAGCTCAACGATTTGAAGGTGAAAAAATAGATAAAGTTCTCACACTGGAAGCATCTGGTATTGCTCCTGCTTTAGGTGTTGCCCTACAATTAAAAATCCCTCTTCTGTTTGCAAAAAAATCTCTCCCCTCTACAATGAGTGAGGGATATCACACAAAAATCTATTCTTTCACTAAGAAGAAAGAATTTGATATTTTCGTTTCTAAAGAATATATTAATCAAGGCGAACATATTCTGATCGTAGACGATTTCCTTGCCATGGGACACGCCGTTCTAGGAATGAAAACATTAATCGAAATGGGTGGAGCAACTTGTGCCGGTGTAGGTATTATTATCGAAAAAAGTTTCCAAGAAGGGCGTAAACTTCTAATCGAAAATGGATTACATTTAGAAAGTTTAGTCCGCCTCAAAAGGGTATCCCCTCCAAATATTATTGAATTTATATAACACTTCTCCAAATATCTCTGTTTTTTAACAGAGATATTTGGAGAATATTTTTTAGGAGGATCTATGTTAGATTCATTTTTTAAAATATCAGAACGACAAAGTACAATCCGTCGAGAAGTAATTGGAGGTATTACTACCTTTGTAACGATATCCTATATTATTTTTGTCAATCCTGCCGTTTTATCAAGTACAGGAATGGACAAAAATGCTCTGATTACCGTTACTTGTATTGCATCAGCACTAGGGACGATCCTTTCTGCTTGTATCGCTAATATGCCTATTG
>JBOFNI010000235.1:0-1325 GCA_051658845.1 Brevinema sp.
GCGCACTCTGCGAGTTTCCCAACGTCTAGCCGCCTGCCAACCTCCGACACCCGCTCCTCAGCCAACGTTGGTGGCAGCTCCACCTCCAGCACCAGAACCCATGCAGGTGGAGACACAACATCTCACCCGTGCTGAGCGCTCACATCGCCTCACCGCGGGGCTCTGTCTGTATTGTGGCGAAGCGGGTCATCTCATCAGACAATGTCCGGTTCGGCCTCCTCGTCGGATGGTGAGTACACTCGCTCTGGGCATCAACACCGCCAGCTTAACTTTGCTCCCTGTGACCCTACTTACCACTCACTCCATGTACTCTCTATCTGCCTTGGTCGATTCAGGCTCCTCCGGCAACTTTATCTCGTCGGCCTGTTTAAAGTCCCTCCGTTTGACCCCCGTGCGCAGTACCACCACTTATACAATCACCACCATTCAAGGCAAACCACTGGGGCGAGGGAAGGTGCAGTTTACCTCTCCGTGTGTCACCCTGCAGGTGGGATTGTTTCATGAGGAGGAGATGCAGCTTCTGGTGCTGGAGGACGCCAGGGTGGACATAATCCTGGGAAGGCCCTGGTTGCAGAAACACAACCCTGAGTTACGTTGGGACCCGTGTGACGTCATTCGCTGGAGCGAGCACTGCCATCTGCATTGCCTGAGCCGTCTACCACCTCCAAGCCCAGGTATTGTGTCCGTCTCCACCCTGCAGGTCAAGGACCCAGAATCCGAACCCGAGCCCAGCTGGGCCCTTCCGGACGAATACCAAGCCTTCCAGGATATTTTCTGTGAGCGAGCTGCCACCCAACTTCCTCCTCATCGGCCATGGGACTGTGCCATCGAGCTGCTGCCCGGGGCATTACCACCTAAAGGACGCGTTTACCCACTGTCCAACCCAGAGCGCCAGGCGATGGAGGGGTACATTGCGGAGGCCTTAGAGCGGGGTTTCATTCGTCCCTCGACTTCCCCGGCAGCGTCCAGCTTTTTCTTTGTAGGTAAGAAGGATGGAGGACTTCGACCCTGCATAGATTACCGGCAGCTGAACGCCCGGACAGTCCAGCAACCCTACCCGCTACCGCTTGTTCCTGCCACCCTCGAGGAGCTCCGTGGAGCTCGCATCTTCACGAAGCTGGACCTTCGGAGTGCTTACAACCTCGTTCGCATCCGGGAGGGGGATGAATGGAAGACGGCCTTTATTACACCGGCAGGCCATTATGAGTATCTCGTCATGCCCTACGGACTCTCCATCGCCCCTTCAGTGTTCCAGACCTTCATGAACGAGGTGTTCCGGGAGTTCCTCCACTCCTTCGTCGTTGTCTACATAGATGACATCCTGG
>JBOFNI010000236.1:0-1226 GCA_051658845.1 Brevinema sp.
GCAGTATCTCCTCCTGGGGGTGATTTTTCAGAACCGGTAACTCAAAATACCAAACGCTTTGTAAGAGCGTTTTGGCAATTGGATAAAGGGCTGGCGTCTGCACGTCATTATCCGTCGATTAATTGGATTCAAAGTTATAGCGAGTATGCGGAATATGTGTCTGATTGGTGGATTAAAAATGTTGATGCACAAGCTACAGAAATTCGACGATCGGCTTATAGTATTCTTCTTCAAGAAGAAAAACTCCAAAAAATCGTTAAATTAATCGGGCCAGATGCTCTTCCTGATAAAGAGCGATTGGTTTTGGAAACAGCGATTATGATTAAAGACGGATTTTTGAAGCAAAACGCTTATGATACGATTGATATGTATACAGTACCTAAAAAACAGCTTGCGATTTTGAAAATTATCATTGAGTTTTTTGAAGAAGCGGAAATAATTATTACGATGGGAGCGCCGATTTTTGAGATTCGTGCCTTGGATTGTTTTTCGATGATTATCCGTGCTCGATTGGATATTGCTAATGAAGAATTAGATAAATTTGAAAAGCTTTCGTTATTTATTAAAGATGAGCTTAATAGTCTTCGTTCGAAATACAGTAAAGTGAATATAGGGGCAAGATAATGGAATTGACAATCAAAAAATCTTATAAAGGATTAAAATCAATTAATGGTCCACTTATTTTTGTAAAAACCGTGCCTGATGTATCGTTTGGAGAGCTTGCAGAGGTGATTCTTGCTGACGGTACTGTGGAATTGGCAGTGGTTATCGAAGTCAATAATCAAATGACTGTCTTACAGCTTTATGGACATAGTGCCGGTATTGAGCCGGCAACCACCCAAATCAAATTTTTACAACAAACCTTTCAGCTAGGAGTATCGACTCAAATGCTAGGAAGAGTTTTTAACGGATTAGGTCAACCTTTAGATGGGGTTCGGATGCCTGATGCCGAAGAATACAGAGATATTAATGGGGAACCCTTAAACCCTGTAGAACGTGCTTATCCTCATGATTTTATTCAAACAGGAATTTCTGCAATTGATGTAATGAATACCTTAGTCCGTGGACAAAAGCTTCCGGTATTTTCCGGAGCAGGACTTCCTCATAATCAATTAGTAGTACAGCTTGCCGCTCAAGCAAAATCAAAAACTGGGAATCCTTTTGTTGTTGTTTTTGCTGCAATGGGGATTCGTCATGACGATGCCGTATTTTTTATTAATTCTTTT
>JBOFNI010000237.1:0-1743 GCA_051658845.1 Brevinema sp.
TACACTCCTTTTATTACAGGTAATATATGGGTATATGATCACGTTAATAAAATAAACAAATTAAGACGTGGACATGTAGATGATATAGGGTTAAAAATACAATATGATCTTGGTGTTGCACCATGGGTAAATTTATCATTTGCAAGTAAAGGCTGGTTATTTGGAGCATTAATGCAACCAGAAGTCGAATTTAAATCTCGATGGGGATGGAATATTGAATTTGTACCAACATTCAAACCTATGGACGATTTCTCTATTTATATAATCAATCTTTTTGAAATTATAGATAATCCCGTCGCAACCCCACAATTTCAAAATACATTAAAGTATAATTTTGAAATAAAAATTGGCTTTATGTACAACTTTAATATTGTTTACTAAAGAAGATATTATTAGGAGGATGAAATGAAAAAAATACAACAATTTTTTATATATGTATTAGCGATATTATCAATAAATACACTATATGCAACAGGATTAACAGACCGTATTATACTAGACCGTGCAAATAAATGGAACAACAACGATGCTCAACAATATAATTGGACAATTTTTACCAGCTCTATTTACAATGTAGGTAATTTAGCAACAAGTACAGAAGGGAATCTTTCAATGCCTGAAGTAGACCCTGAATCCGGAAAAGGATTGGTCGGTCTTAATAATGCTATGTGGGGATTTAAAATAGGATTATTCTTAAATATACCACAAGTATCTTGGTTACAATTTTATGCCGATTCCGAGCTATTTTTAGATATGAAACCATATAAAGCAGATGGTTCTATCAATGATAGTATGGGAAAGATTCATGCATTAAATCCTATAAATGCGAAAATGGGATTTTCTTTTACAGATTATTTCGGTATTGAATTAAGACAAGATCTTGCATTCCCACTACTATTTAAATATCATAAATATTTTATACAAAATAACAATTTACTCTACAACATCCGTGTTCAAGCAAATTTCACACCATATTTAACTGGTAATAGGTATAGTGAAAAGAATGGTATTCTTATCCGAAGTTGGTTAGACAATATCGGTTTGGAAATTGCTGCAGGTGTTGATGTCTATAAATGGTTTCAACTGGATATAGCAGCACGTACTTGGATTACAGGTGGAATGTTCCAAAATGAAGAATGGATTACCGAGCGTGCACAAAGAGGTGATTGGGGATTTAGTGCAGAAACGTTATTTACATTTACATTAAACGAATCATTTTCGTTATTTACAAGTTACGTTTTTAAAGTAACAGATGATCCAAGTAAAAAGTCTCAAATTAACGAATTTTCACATGAAATATTAGTTGGTGTATCGTTTGCCGGAGACTTTTTCCAAGCAAATTAATAGTAAAACTAGGAATAAGAGGGTAACATGTCTTTAAAAAAAATTATTTTACCAATACTTTTAATTGTATCTAACTGTTCTGTATTAGGAATAAATGATCCTTATGAATTACCAAATTTTTCCGTATCTCCGCATTTGTACCCTGTGGGATTAGAAAAAATGTTACAAGATCATATTAATTTCTTTGGAGAAGGTGTAGGCGTCAATAAAAAATCTAAAATGCCTTATGACTGGGTAGATGCTAAAAATGGTGTCTTAGGACCACGTTACTATGTTAATACAACAGAAATAGGTTTGTATTTAAATATTATTACAGAAATCGATAAAGCTGGTCGTACCAATATGAAACCTCAGATTATTGGGGTATTGGACAAATTATTAGCAATGCAGAATGATCCA
>JBOFNI010000238.1:0-1090 GCA_051658845.1 Brevinema sp.
ATACAAATTGTATGCCCAATTTAACAAATATTGATCCTAATATTATGAAACATGTTCTTGCTATTGATGTGGATCATCAGTACATTATGCCTTTTGCTTTTGGTCCAACGGTAATTGCTTATGATACTACCAAAGTTGCGGAAACGATCTTTGGATTTGAGATTTTTTCCAATCCAAAATATGTAGGAAAAATGATGCTTCTTAACGATATGAGAGAAGTAATGGGTGCAGCATTAACTTATTTAGGTTATGCTGTAGATGAAACAAACGAGATTGCGTTGAGAGAAGTCGAAAATTTACTACGTGAGTGGAAGGGAAATATTTTACGTTTTGACTCTGATTCATTCCAATTAGCTTATGCAACTGGGGAAGTAGATATTGTTCAAGGGTATCCGGATACCATTCTCCCAAATCTTACAGAAGCTAAAAAAGCTGTAACCAAATTTATTGTCCCTGATAAAGGGGGAATGATGTGGTTGGATAGCTTTTTGGTATTAAAAGATAGCTCTAATAAAGAAAATGCCATGAAATTTATCAATTTTATTCACCGTCCTGAGATTTATGCACGAATCATGGAATATATTGGTTCACTTTCTCTCAATATTCCTGCAAGACAATTAATTACAACAGAAATGACCATTGATTACGATGATCTTCAAAATTCTACGATGTTAAACGAAATCAGTGAAGACGCTATTAAAATTCATTCTCGTATTTGGGAAAATATCCAAGCTCAATAATAAAAAGCTCCTTTTATAGGAGCTTTTTATTATTTACTATCACTAATGAATTGTCGAACTGCTTGCTGAAATTCTTCAGGACGTTCCAAAAATAAATTATGTGAGGCTTTGGTAAATGTAATTATTTGCTTTTTTGTAGAACTGATTGTATTAAATGATTGTTCAGAACTACTCGCCGGAACTTGTAAATCCGAATCACCTAACAATAATAATGAAGGAATAGTGATTTTATTTAATGCGTAAAGAGGATCAGTTTCCAAATTACGTGAAGATTCGTTATTTTTATCTAAAAGAGGGAGTATTATCTTTGTCTGTGTTGACCAAATAATTAGCTCTAATAAAGGATCTGC
>JBOFNI010000239.1:0-1066 GCA_051658845.1 Brevinema sp.
CTCCCCCACAGTAAAAGCATAAGTGTGCCTCGTAGCGTCGTTGTCGTTCCTGGGGGGAGAGCCTGGTGTATCCCAGTTGCATGGGTTCTGGAGCAGGAGCTGTGGAGGGGGTATCGAAGGCTCTGGTACGTCTAGCTGGTTCAGATGCGACTACCGGGCTGTTACGAAGCAGGTTATCTGTACGCACCGATAGCGTAATAAACTGGGATAACGAACAGTTATCGTCCCTGCAGATGAGTTCGGCTTGGAGACGCGTGTTGAGGCCCCTTTTGTAGGCTGCCTTCAGGGGCACCTCGTCCCACCTGCTTTGGGCTGCTAGAGTGCGGAACTGGATCGCATAATCTGCAGCTGACCGTTCCCCCTGGCGAATGTCAAACAGCTGATTGGAGATATCCATTCCTCCAGCGGGATGTTCGAACACCTCTTGGATCTGCGACATGAAATATACAGACGAATCTCTAATCTGAGGGTCGGTGTTCCAAACCGCTGAAGCCCACTCTAATGCTTGTCCGGATAATAGAGAAAAAATAAACGCGCATTTATTGGTTTCTGACACATACCGGTCTGACTGGGTCGTAAAGTGGATCCTACATTGCTGTAAGAAACCCTTGCAGTGATCCGGCGTTCCGTTAAATTTCTCCGGAAGCGCTAGCGGAGTCATCGGTTCCGGATTGCGTGTCACGTTGGTAGCCGCGTGTGTCGTAGCGTTGCGTAGGTCCGTGAGTTGTGCCTGAAACGCATTCAATGCTTGAGCATGATGCTCAATAGTAGCCACGAGCTGTGCTAACTCCGCTGGATTCTGTTGGGGCGAAGTATTCTGTGATGACGTCGAAGGGAATGAATCCATGATGCGGAAGTTAGTGCGCTGTAGCGGTATCGGGGTTGTTCGGAGAATCGTAAATGAGTCAGGCAGGAGTCGGTACACGGAAGAGCGGACGAACGAACAAACAAAACCAAAGGCGTGAGACGAAGAGTAGTCGAATACGTAGCGGGGGTCGAAAAGCCGGGAGATCAGGAACATAAACTTGGAGGGGATAACGCTTGGCATGTAGACTGGCTAACAATA
>JBOFNI010000240.1:0-1237 GCA_051658845.1 Brevinema sp.
TTTTTCTTCCCCTCACAGTACTGCTCGTGGATGACAACGTGGTGTGTGATATCGACAACGTTCAGAACTGGAGCGATGATCTGCTAGAATCGTGGGACGCCTGTGTATTTACATCAGAATCTGAAAAAGACCAACAACGTGTGGATACTTAGGAAACACATCAAAGTGTGTCTGGATCAGTCTTTGACTCTGAAGAACTACCTTCAAATCAGGAGGCTTACAGGCAACAATTACAACCCGTTATAGACAACCAGTTCATTATTGAGCTGATACAGTCCCGTTTTAAATCCATCGACACAAGATTTACTGTTTTTGAGGAACGACTTACTGCCATCGAGAGACGTTTGGATGTTTTGGCAGGCAAACATGATCAATGTCACCAAAACATGACTGCTGTACAACAACAAGGCATCGATATTAAACAAGTAATATCAGCGCTGCGTCAGCAAGGTGGAGTTAGCGGCCAAACAGCTCGTGACCAAGGCCTGACAACTGAGTTGGTAAAGCAGTTTGTCCACCTGTTTAAAAAGAAACACGGGTGAGTTGTAAAATATTTTTCATGCCTATGTATGCATTCCATTAACTGCGGTGTTGTATTAGTCTTTTCTTTTTCTTTTTTCTTTTGAAATTTTATTTTATTTTTATAAATTTCTTGTTGTATTATTATTTTTTGTAATTATAATAATAATAAGTGTATGCGTACGGTTTAAATTAAATTAAAAAGGTTAAATCAGATTTAAAATGTCAAAACGTTGTCGGGAGCCAGACGGTTGTGGTCAGGGGCCATCAGCGAGGTTTAAACTAAATGATGACGGTGCATCCTGTCTTAATCAATGTAGTACCACACAGACTCTGGTTTATTTAATTAAAACTATAGAAGAAATTAATCAAACTGGATCTACAACAGACACATTGCTAGAATTGTTAAACACAGTGAGGTCGATGTCTGATGAACAACCAGAGTCTGATACTGATTTTAAACAATTTGTAAATACCATGCATACAGGAGAGGTGTCAAAGAATTGACAATGTTGTTTACATTTATTCTGTATGGCAACCTTTGTATGATGATTTGTTGAAAATGTATAATAATAATAACATTAAATTTATTCAAGGAATACCACAAACTCTGGATGATGATGTTTTGTTTCCTGTCAATAAGACATCTTTGATTGTAGTGGACGATTTTATGCAGGAAGCGGCCAGTAACAAGGAGATCGAGAGACTTTTTACTGTC
>JBOFNI010000241.1:0-1698 GCA_051658845.1 Brevinema sp.
TAGCTCAGTCGGTAGAGCACTTCCATGGTAAGGAAGGGGTCATCGGTTCGAATCCGATTGTGGGCTAGTCGTCAAGAAAGGAGCTAAAAATGGCACAGATTGTTACCTTAGAATGTGAAAGTTGCGCAGAACGGAATTATACTACAACCAAAACAAAAAAAATGATTCAAGAGCGAACAAAATTAGAACTTAAAAAATATTGTTCTCGTGAACGAAAGCATACCATTCATAAAGAAATTAAATAAAAAAATAGGGTAGTAGCTCCAATGGTAGAGCAACGGTCTCCAAAATCGTGTGTTGGGGGTTCGAGTCCCTCCTGCCCTGAGTGTTTTACGAAAAAATAACAAAATAAAGGTGGATCATGCTAAATATTGTTAAGAAGATCAAAGATTCTGCAGAAGAACTTCGCAAGGTTACTTGGCCAAACAAAGATGAAGTTGTTCGTGCAACGATAGCTGTTTGTATTTTTGTTGTTATTTTTTCCGGAATTTTATTTGGAGTCGACGTATTATCACGTCTAGGACTTCAGGAGTTGATGAAGTAATGGCTAGAGGTTGGTTTGTTATTCAGGTTCAGACCGGATTCGAAAATAAAGTCTACTCCCGTCTTTTAGAAAAAAAGAACGGAGGGACCTTGCGAGATGTGTTGATTGATGTCCGAGTTCCTGAGGAAGAAATAATTGTTGAAAAACGCAATAAAAAAGTAGTCCAAAAACAAAAAATGTATCCCGGTTATGTGCTTGCCGAGTTGGATCTTCCGGAAGATGAAATGGCTTGGAAGTCTGTTTATGCCGATATTAGGAATATTGTCGGAGTAGGGATGTTTCTTACTGCTGGAGGCGGGAATAAAAAACCTGCTCCCTTGACCTTTGATGAGGTAAGAAATATTTTTGAGAAAACAGGGGATATTGCTAATAAAGGTTACGAGTCCGATCTTAACAATATTTGGGAAATTGGCGAAAAAGTCCGTATTAATGATGGGGTTTTCAAAGATTTTGATGGGATTGTTGATGAGATTCATGGAGATCGAAATATCCTTATCGTTTCTGTAGAAATGTTTGGTCGGATGACCCCTGTGGAATTGGATTATAAACAAGTATCAAAAATAAATTAAAATCTATCCTTTAGATATAGGTGCTTCTACTATATTTATCGGATAAAAAGAGAAATTTAGGAGTTTTATCTATGGCAGCCCCTAACGCTAAAGTTACCGGTGTTGTTAAACTTCAAATTCCTGCAGGGCAAGCAAACCCTGCGCCTCCTGTTGGTACCGCTCTCGGTCCCAAAGGGATTCAATTAATGGAATTTTGTAATCAGTTTAATGCCGCTACCAAAGATAAGGCTGGATTTGTGGTACCTGTGGAAGTAACGATTTATTCGGATCGTTCTTTTACTTTTGTTTTAAAAACACCACCAGCATCCAATCTTATCCTTAAAGAGCTTGGAATCCAAAAAGGATCTGCCGAGCCAAATAAAAATAAAGTCGGGACTCTTACCAAAGAACAAGTACGTAAGATTGCCGAGCTAAAAATGCCTGATCTCAATGCATTCACAATAGAAGCAGCAATGCGTATTATTGAAGGAACAGCGAGAAATATGGGTGTTGAGACGGAGGCTTAATATGGGTACACTTATTCATAAGGGCATTCGTTATAAAGGTCCAAAGCGAAAGCTGGAAAACATCAAAAAATTTGATTTA
>JBOFNI010000242.1:0-3623 GCA_051658845.1 Brevinema sp.
AGTCTAACCTGCTCAGAACGATATTCAACATATGCTATCATAGATTCGGTAAATGTTTATAATCCTCATAACGGGGTACTACCTCTTAACGCATGTGGAGCAATCGCCATCGGTATGTGGAAGTGAGCTATTTCCAAAAACCTATGGCTGTATAATTAGCATACCAAGGGGAATAGCCATTCGGTAAATTTTTAATATCTGATACAAATAAGAAACTCCTATTCGTAATATTACGTACATAGATAGACATAAAAACATCAAAATATTGAAAATAGATATCTATTCCAATAACTTGTAAAGACTGGTGGACAATAGTTGGAGGATTTTTATAAACATAGGGGAAGGAAATTATTTCGTAATTATACCCTACCTTATTAAAACTCTTTTTCCCTGTCCCCCAACACACCAGCATCCCACTCTCAAACTTGACATAATGCCCATTATCGTTACTACCTATTTCCATGTAGGGAGTACCGTTAATTTGTAGACTATTTGTGATCAAATTGATTAGAGGGGCATTGAGAGAAAGCTGATTTTGTGCGAGTAAGGAAAGGAGATTACCTTGTAGATTGGTATTTTCTTGTGTAGTGGAGAGAGAAGAGGTGTTTTGGATCTGTTTAGGTAGTGTGGTAAACGTTACTTTTGTAGATTTGATTTCTACAATAGAAAGATGACTTAAGGTGATTTCCGCTAATTGTAATGTGCCGGTAGGAAGAATTTCTTTGGTAATAAACTGTACGGTAGGTATCCACTTGGTGTGAATATTATTCCCTAAACTATCTAAAGTAGGATCTATTTTGTTATAATCAAGAGCGATACCGAGTTGGATCTTTTTTTCTCCAACATTGGGTATATGTTCGGAGAGATTAACTTGTCTTCCTTCTGCTAAAACTAAACGTTCTCCGGCAATATTAAAGGCAAGTCCGGCAGTAACGCCAATGAGATGGTTTTCGATATGGCTGATTTCAAAGCCGTTGACAATACCGTAGCCTAGTAGAGCAGAGATTAGATTTGCCTGACCTTGGTCGGCGTAGTCTTGTAATTTATTAAGATGTTCCGGAGCAACACTTTGCCCCATATAAAAATTCTGTTTATTCATAGTTTAGTCTCCAATAGTTATTTTTTTGTTAAAACTTTATCCGGAGTGCCGGATAAAATAAGGTACTGATAATTTCTTAAAGCACTAGTTGATTCTAGTGTATAGTAAATCCCCTGATTTTTTATTGTTAGAGAATTTATGTACCTAAGTAGGTAAATTTTCCTAATTCTTCGTTTGGGTCGCCTAGAATCCAATCGTCAAGGATTAAGGCATTGATCCGAAATCCTATATGTGCCGGTTTATAATGTTCGATAAGTTCTTGAAGATAATATTTTTCGTAGACGGTGAGGGGATCGTCAAATTCTACAAGAAAAAAATATAAGGTCTGCGAGTTTTGCAATAGGGTATTGAAACCGAGTTTTTCCGAGGGATTTCCCAGAATAAAATCTTCTTTATAAAGTTCTCTCAAGACGAATTTTTTTGTGATCATTTGTTTGATAATCGTTTCGAGTCCTTTTTTTGTAGCAGAATGTTTTAAAAATTCATAGGCGTTTCGGACACGATGATGGTAATGATCGGTTTGCTCTCCCTTAATTTTTTCGATACTACGGTCTTGGGCGAATGATTCTATGTCAGTATTAATAAAGTACCGAAAAACCGTGTTGTTGATTGCATCACGAACGAGATCGAACGAATACGCAATAGCAGAAAAGAGCGATACGAATATTTTAGATGTTTCTGCTAAAGGAATGTTCAAACTTTTGAAATATTGAAGCATATTATTCCTCCTGAGCTTTTAATAATTCAATGGCTAAGGTTCCCAATCTTGCCGTTTGTAGTTGGCTGATATAGGTACTTTGGGGGGAGTTGACCACAACCGATTTAATGCCCTTGATCGAAAAGATTGTACTGATTAGTGCTGACGGCTCAAAGTCCTTACCGATACCTAAGCTTTCGAAATAGTGTCGGACGCTTTCTGTAATAGTCTCTCTACTGGTTTCTTGATCGGGATTCATGGATACACTCATATTGATATTGATAGAGACAGGGTTTGGTGCAATAATGTCTACTTTAGTGGCGATGGGTTTTTTTTCTTCGATGATATGGCGTACCTGATCGAGGATTTCTTTACTGGGGGGGATATTTTTTGTGCCGTTACAGACTACTTTAACCGTACCGAGTTCTTGTTCGATGGTATAGATCAGGACATCGTGTATTCCTTTGACAGTTTTTGCCCAAGAGATATAAGCGTTTTTATTAGCACCGCTGAGTCCTGCCCATATATCTTTACAGCGGATTCTTAGGCTTTCGTCTGTTTCCTGATCTTGACCTATTTCGGTAATCCATTCGGGGTTATTATAGACTGTATCAATACCGTAGATGGGGGTGATTAGTTCTGTGATTTGTCCTCCGAATACGTTATAGATGGATCCGTAGAACTCGGCTTCTACGAGGATACGGATTGATGTTTCATTTTCGTTGAGGATAGAATCTGATAGGGTTTTGTACCGTAATTTATTTTTGGTAGCAACGATTTTCCCTTGATTGATGGTGATGCTTCGTCCTATTTCCGAGCGAGAGAAGATAACATAACCTTTGGTTTTAGTGGCTTGATATCGGTAAAGAGAGAGTTCTTCAGCTTTAAGGTCAAGCCACTGGTCTTTTGCGGTGCTTAAGAATCGATTGGGAAGGAGTTCTTCCAGTTCTGAGTAGATTCTTTCTAAGAAAGAGGCAACGACCTCGATAAACAATCGAAATACCCCACCTGTACGGTAATGATTAATCTGAGGGATTTCGTCTTTGGTTTTGGTAATAATTTCTTGAACGATTTCTTGTCTGGTTTTTTTCATAGATACCTCGATATTTTTAGATATTATTTATTGAAGATTTCCGGTAACGATTGTAGCGACAGGACCTCCTGTGTTAGACCCTTGCCCTGATCCGACGACTTGGGCTGTTTTGATATAATTCGTTAGGATTTGGGCAAACTCGGCGTTTGCTTCTTCCGGTGAGAGATCTCGTTGGGCGAGATTATTGAGTTGAAGACTTAAGCTTGTTGGTTCTAATGGCATGATATGCTCCTTGTAAAAGTGTTTTATTTAAATTTTTTCGATGAGAGAGAGGGATTGACTGGTTTTTGTTTGGAAATCAATTTGGATGGTGAGTTGTTGTGCTTCAGGGGTGATTTGGATATGGATAGAGTCTTTATTGATCCGAGGATCTTGTTTGAGGGCGACTTGAATTTGTTGTTTGAGTTTGAGTAAGGTAAGTTCATCTTGGGGGGAGTGGATATAACGTAGGATTCCTGTTCCGTAATGAAGATCGTAGAACAAAGCACCGACATCGGTATATAATTTTTCTTTAATATCTTGGATGAGGGTTTGTTCGTCGTAGACGAGTTCGAAGTCTACTTGATTAAGGGTGATTTCTCCGTTGAGAAGACGAATATCGCAATCGTGCATGGTGTGCTCCTTTTATTAAAATTTTTAGGCGTATTGTTTTAGGTTTTCCATGAATTGAGTGGGGTTTTGGGCTTGCTTGATTTCTACTTTATTAATATGGATGGATTTGTCTGTGGTATTTT
>JBOFNI010000243.1:0-1785 GCA_051658845.1 Brevinema sp.
TTAGGTTGTGCCTCCCAACATGTAATATGAGAAATAACAGCATGTTCAGGTATAATATAAGTTATATCATAAATAATATTATTCGTTTTTTCTATCGTTGCAAAATAAAACTCTTTTAAGATCGGTTCATAGAATATCGCTGAAGAATATTGAGGATTATCTATAATATCATATAAATTATACTTATCAAACCAAAAAAGCTCAGGAGTAATTTTTTCTGTAAATATCTCTACTTCTTGTTCTTTATTGTCAGCACAACTACTAATAAATAATAAAATGATTAATACATATTTCATCAAGAACTCCTAATAACAAAGCCCATAGTATAATATATACTATGGGCTTTGTTTTGTCAATATTTGTTAGAGATAAACTCGAACAGATATCAGCGAAGTGTATGGAAGAAAGCTATTTAAAAACGCCTTTAAGCACTGCGGTACTAAACGATCTCAAAAAAGGAATTTATCATGTTTCTTCTTTGGATAAGACCCTTTTTGCTCTGAGTAAAGATCTTTTTTGGAAACGATTATATACTCAGAGTGATGATAAAAAGATCAATGAAGAGGCAAGAAAAGGAGTTGGTTTAAGTATGAACTCTTTAGAAAGTGATAAAATATTTGTGGCTACTAAGTTGGGGATTGGTAGTATAAGTATAACGTATTACGATCATGCAAGTAAATATAAATTAAAGGAAAAATCAGAACAAATATTAAAATTCATTTATCTTTATGGACAATATAAATATAATATTATTAATAAGCCTATTTTTATTTCAAGTACATATCGGACGCCCTCATCTCAATGGAGAGAAATGAAGAATTCTTTAGAGAATATATATGATCCAAATAGTAATTCATTTGACAGCTATTATAAAGCTGAAATTGATAAAAAATACAAAGAAATAAGAGATAGTGTTGGTAAATATAAACCTTTATCGGAAACAGACTTGATACGATTAGATTCCTTAATGATTGCTTGGATTGAAAAAGTTGCAACAGCAGGAGAGTTTTTTCTCCATTGTCAGAAAGGTATTCAAGTATCAGATATTTCACCCACAAAAGGTGCTGGATCGGATATTTCCTTTATTAAAGCTTTAGAATACTTTAGGGCAAGAGCAAAATTTATAACTTCAAAAACAGATAAGCATCCTACAATTTTATTTGGAGAAAGTTTTGGCAGTCATCAGAAAGAAGAGGCACACCATATATCTTTTAAAAGTTAATTACTTATATTAGTAATAATATCCACATAACTTGGAGGTAGCATATTATTAAGAGCTATGGTCTTTAAATTAGTAGAAAAAATATATTGTGTAAGTTCATGTAGATCTTTGCGTAACGGATCATCCCATATTTTATAGTATTCCATATAAAAATCATCATCCAATCCTAATAATTCAGATATCAAACGAAAGTTACTGGCAATAAGGTAAGGTGTACTATACAAATGACCAACATAAATAATCGTTTTATCAATATCAGACACCTGATCCATATCATAATAATCGTAATCAGATAAGGAAAGCATTCGATTAATAATCTCAAAGATGTTTAATTGATCAATATTATTGAGTACAATATAAAACCTCTCTTTAAATTTATTATTGATATAAGGAGAGGCAAAGAATTTATTAGTATCAATTACTAATTGTTTATAATTAACAAATTGAAGACCATATTTATTGGTATATATTATCGGAATATCTTGATAAAATACTGCCAGAATGTTACTATATACTACTATATTATCAGTGATAATAATATCTTTAGGATATATATATGGATA
>JBOFNI010000244.1:0-1676 GCA_051658845.1 Brevinema sp.
GGCTGCCCGGGGGAGGTGCAGTGGTTGGAGGATAAACGTCCTTCCGACTGCATAGCTCCCCCTTGGGACCCAGGGCTGGCAACGTCACCGGAGGTGTCGGCCGATTTGACTGACCACCCCTCGACAACCGAGGCGAGCGCCTGGGCCCTCGTGGTTGTACGAACACCCTCGTACTGGGACCGGCCCTGCCGCCAGGACTCAGTGCGATCGCGGCCCTGAGGCCGGTAACCTCCACCGTATAGGTGGGTTGGCCCATCGGAGAAGGAGTTTGCTCTTTTCGTGACCAGGTGGTGGCCGCCTGCCGGTCGGCAAGCGGCCGAGGTGAAATGGGTGCTCGACCCCGTCCCCCCCCCGGGGGAGCAACCGGCCTGGTCTGTATCCTTCTCATTGGGCCGCTCGCGTCAGGAGCGCTTCGAAGCCTTACGAGGGTTCTTGACGCTCGGACGGCGAGCCTGGGTCGCAACCCTCCTGCGAGTGACCGGGGGTTCCGGCCTGGCCGAGGTACCCGGCTGTTGCGGGGTCGCTGCGGCCCTCGCAGGGGGCTGCCTTCGGGGAGGAGCAGACGGGGCCTGCCGGCTGGCGGGGGTAGCGCTGGCGCACGCCCGTCGTCGGGGCAGGATGTGGCTGATCGCCTCCGTCTGCTTTTTCACCGTGGAGAACTGCTGAGAGAAGTCCTCCATGGTGTCCCCGAAGAGGCCGCCTGGCGATATGGGGGCATCGAGAAAGCGAACCTTCTCTGCGTCCCTCACATCAGCCAGGTTTAGCCAAAGGTGGCGCTCCTGGACCACTTGCGTGGCCATCGCCCTTCCCAGAGCCTGCGCCGTGCTTCTTGTTGCCCAGAGGGCACAATCGGCCACCGAGCGCAGCTCCTGCAGGAGCTCCGGGTTGGGCCCTCCCTCGTGCAGCTCTTTCAACGCCTGGGCCTGGTAGACCTGCAGGATGGCCAGGGCGTGTAGGGCGGACGCAGCCTGTCCAGAGGCAGTGTAAGCCTTCGCCACCAAGGTGGAGGAGAACCTACATGCCTTGGAAGGGAGCCTCGGACGATCCCTCCAGGTGGTGGCTGACTGCGGGCACAGATGCACCGCAACAGCCCTTTCCACCTGGGGGATGACCTCGTACCCCCTCGCTGGTCCCCCCTCGAGGGAGTTGAGAGCGGTGACCCCCCCGCCTCGGGATCGCGCCGAGAACGGCGTGTTCCACGATTTGGTGAGGATCCCGTGCACCTCCGGGAAAAAAGGAACAGGGGGCGGGTGTGACTCAAAGCCACGACCGGCACCCATGAACCAATTGTCCAGCCCAGACCGTTGGGGGCAGGGTGGAGGACACCACTGCAGCCCTATGGCCTGGGCCGCCCGGGTGAGCACGACTACCATTTGGGCGTCGAGCTCTGACTGACGCCCGGCCCCCGAAGGGGTCTGTTCAGTAGAGCCCTCAGCCTCTAATGGTTCCAGCCCGCTCTCAGATGCTGCGATCGACATCACCTCGAGGCTATCATCGGGGAACCCCTGTTGTTCCACCGATGACCTGACCGACGTGCACGCTGCCGGGGAAGGCTGGGAGCCCTGCGAGGACAAGCCTGGCCTGGTCCCTGCCTCCCCCTGGTGCTCCCCGGTTAACCCCGCTGCGGTCTCGTACCCAAGGGTAGGAGAACCGGAGCGACGAGAGCCCGGGGCGGC
>JBOFNI010000245.1:0-3395 GCA_051658845.1 Brevinema sp.
TTGGTTTGAGTATGAACTCCTTAGAAAGTGATAAAATATTTGTGGCTACTAAGTTGGGGATTGGACAAATACCGATAGGATACTCTAGCATTTCCAATCCGGTACGAAACGTAAGTGATAAAGGAAAATTAAAAGCTCATGTAATCGCTTTATATACAAATTATTTAGGTGCTAGTATTAATAAATTAACAATTACATCAACGAAACGAACCCTAGAACAACAGGCAGAGATTATTGTTCAAAAAATTATTGATCGAATTATTTTCTTACGTATTGCGGAAGCTCGAGGGTTTGAGTGGCGGAAGAACTAACAGTTTTGAGAGAAATAACCATCCGGCACATTATATAAGATTTATTGATAAAATTTGAATTATAAAAAGTAGGATTTATACTTGTTAACTTATCTACTAAAGAAGTAGCACAGATCTTAAAACAGCTAAAACTTGGGATAAAATATTTCTATAGCTATAATAATAGTGTCTATTCATAATGTTGTCGTTAATAGAATAAAATATGATAATGATTAATAAGGGTAGTTATTAGTTTGTTTTGGGAAAGAATTGTTATATATGTTACAAAAATCGAGTTGTTAATATTTGAATAAATCGAAAATCTAATTTGACAAGAGGGTATAATATAGTATAATATGAATTATTTTGGTTGTTGAATAGCTACGAAATAAAAAGCGATAGGATAAAAATATAAGAAACTTTATACACGATATTATGATCCTATATAGAACATCTAGAAGATCATATATTTTTGAATTTGGAACTGGCAAAAATTGGCATGATACAAACCAAGTAGATAGTTGGTTTTTTGTATAAATGTAGGTTCTAGCTTGCTGTAACGCTGTATTTTGTGATATATAGTAATATGTTTAATGCTATAAGATTTTCATTGTCTGTTTTATAAACAGTAGAGAAGTGTGATTTTTATGGAAAAAGTAAATAATAAAGTCTTGTTTTTCTCGATATTTCTATATAGAGAGTCGGGATTTTGTGATTTCATAGATGTATAGTAATAAGTGGAATTGGGGTAATACAAGGATAATTAGTTATGTTCTTAATATTACTGATATTATTGAGTAGTTTGACTTATAGTTTGGATCAGCACCAGTTATATTTATATATGGGCTTAGGGATTAGTCAACAACGTTTAGATCTTCGAGATAATATATACGACACTATAGGTCTTGGGGTAGGATTAGGATATCGATGGAATAAGTTTTTATCAGAAGAATCAATCAATTATTTTTCTATTGGTTTAGGAATCGGTGGAGGGATGATTTTTCCACGATCAAAAGAACAACAATCTCTCTTAAATTATAATACATCTTTAGATTTGGATATCTTTCTAGGATATGGGGTTGGACTAGGACAAAATAAACAACATCAGATATCGATTTTAGGGATTAGTGGATTACCCAAGTTTTATGGCTTATTGGAACGAAATAACTTTACACAAATTGGAGGGACAGAGGTAAAATGGTATCAAGGGTTTTATATTCCTATATCATTGGGCATATATTTACCGAGTTATCGTTATACCCATAACCGATTTTTTATTGGATTCCAGCATAGTATTAATATTATTATATCTGGGAATAAGAATATTAATATACCAGAAGAAAACTTGATTTTGAGTAGCTTAGGCTATCAATTTAAAGTAGAATTTGGCTTGAATTACGATAATTTTTCTAAGTTTAGGGGGAATGCAAAATTAGAAAAAACAACAGTATTTATTGAAACTAATGGACAAACGATTTTACTTTCATTATTTGCAAAGATAGAAAAAGAAGAAACAAGATTCGTTAATATAGAAATATTTGCTCTTTATGGACAAGTTGAAGAGCCACGAGCAAGTAATTTAATAGCATATGCCTCTAAAATCCCTGTAAGTAACGGACAAGCACAATTTACTAAGTATTGGAAAGAAAATAAGAATTTCTTTGATGAAAGAATACAAGATAATAAAGATGTTATTTATGTTGTTATTAAAGAGCTTAATAAAGAGAATCAAGTTTTGATTGTGCATGATTTATATAAATATTTAGTGGAGAATAGTCATGAAAAAAAGTAAGATTTTTTTGTTATTGATATTATCCAGTTGTTATTTAGTAAAGGAAGAAATCCGACTGGGTACTCGATGGGAACGAATTGATAAAGAAGGTTTATCTTTTCCTATACGAAGAAATTTTGGGACAGCTGTTATTGATGGGAAAATTATAGTTGTAGGTGGATATATACAGCGTGGTTTTAGAGAAGAACTGGCTAATGATGTTTGGATTAGTGAAGATCAAGGTCAAAGCTGGAGTCGAATTAAAGAAAATACAGATAGTCCGACAGAAACCTTTACAAAAAGGCAAAAATTTGGTTTACTTGTCATGGAAAAAGATATTTATATTATTGGTGGGTATAGTGACACTGGTAGTCATTTGAATGATATTTGGAAGAGTGATGATTTAGGGAAAACATGGAAAGAAGTCGTTAAGAATGCAAATTTCACACCGAGATACGGTCATAAAGCAACTGCTGTTGATTCAACTATGTATGTAGTTGGAGGTTATGATGGAAGAAAATATTTTAACGAAATATGGAAGAGTGTTGATTTTGGCTTAACGTGGGAAGAGAAAAGAAATGTGCCATTTAGAGCAAGACAGGGACTAGGACTAATTGATTATAAGGACGAAATTTTGATGATTGGTGGTCAAAATCAAGATATCATAACTGATCTATGGCGTAGTGAAGAGCAAGGATTGGTATGGTTTAAACAACCAAATATCCCTTTTGAGTTTTTTGAACAAGAGATTGTTGAAGTTGCTGGAGATTTGTTTGTAGTAGATCAGGATCATGTTTGGAAGAGTTTAGATGAAGGAATGACTTGGAGCAAGGTTATTTTTAACACACCATTTGAAGAAAGAAAAGGGTATGGGATGGTAAATATTGATAGGCAGTTAATTCTATTTGGAGGAAGAAACCCTGATACCAAAAAATATCTTAATGATGTATGGATGAGTCAATATTAGAGAAGATCCTAGAGATGTTTAATTAGGAAACGATTAACATTTTGAATATTTTGTTGGATTATTTATTGACAATATTTAATTTTGTGGTATAGTATAAAGTATTGATTAATATAAAAGTTATAAAAGGAATTGGGAGATTGTTAATTAGGAGAAGTGATGAAGTATTCACTTAGTATGCTAATGATATTGATGCTGGGTAGTTGTACCTTAGCGGAGAATCAAAAACCTGAAGAGGGTAAGGATTATGTTGATCAAGTCCATGAGGTGGAGTTGGTGGACTATGAGTTTGAAGAGCGATTAAATTCGTTCTATGAGAGTGAGCCGATAGAGAATCAGGACTTATACGATTTGTATGAGGGAGACTTTC
>JBOFNI010000246.1:0-2785 GCA_051658845.1 Brevinema sp.
ACAGAAACTAACAGTTTTCTTGCTTTTGTGAATTTGTTAAGTGGAGGAGCCTTAGAAAGAGCGTCGATTTTTGCTTTAGGGGTGATGCCTTATATTACTTCCAGTATTATTATGCAATTGTTGACGGTTATTATTCCTGCATTAGAAAAGACAGCCAAAGAAGGTCCTGAAGGGCGTAGAAAAATCCATCAATTTTCCCGTATTGGTACTTTAGTGGTATCGTCTATACAAGGGGTCATTTATGGGAGCTATCTTGTCCAGTTTAACAATCAAACCTCACTTCCTTTTATCTTATTGAGCTCTACTCAATTTATTATCTTATTTACAGTCTCTGTAACGACAGGGACTTATATTCTTATGTGGTTGGGAGAGCAGATTACAGAAAAAGGATTAGGGAATGGAGTATCGATTATTATTTTGAGTGGTATTATTGCTCGGTTTCCTCAAGCATTTTACACTTTTATCAATCGACCGCAAGATCCAATTATGGCTTTGCTCTTAGTAGTGATGTTTATTGGAATTATTATGGCAGTTGTCTTTGAAGAGATGGCTCTTCGGAAGATTCCCGTACAGTATTCCCGAGGGGGCGCGATGGCAGGTCCTTCGTTTTTACCGTTTAAGGTAAATCCGACTAATGTGATTCCGATTATTTTTGCTTCTACGGTACTGGTGTTTCCTGTTCAGTTGTCTCAATGGTTTGGCTCAAGAGTTCCTTGGCTTAACGGAGTATCAGCGGCATTACAACCGGGAGAATTATGGTACTCTATTGTTTATTTTTCTTTGATTTTGTTTTTTGCATTTTTCTATATTGAGATTGAACTTAATCCTCATGATATTTCCCAAAATTTACAAAGGCAAAATGCCTTTATCCCAGGGATTAGACCAGGGAGTGAAACCGAAACATTTATCTCTAATACTTTGTATAATCTTACTCTACCCGGGGCATCTTTTATTGGTTTAATCGCCTTATTACCGACATTTATTGTTAATCGTCTACGTGTTCCTGCTGATATTGCTTATTTAATGGGGGGAACCTCATTGATTATTATCGTTGGGGTTTCCTTGAATACACTCAGACAGATTGAGTCTTTTCTAACGATGCATCACAAAGAAGGCTTTATGAATCCGAAGAAGAGAACATATTAATATGAATAAGAAGATTATCTTTTTAGGTTATCCCGGTTCCGGTAAAGGGACTCAAAGTGCTTTACTCAGTAAAGAATTTGGAATTTTTCATTTATCAACTGGAGATGCTTTTCGACACATGATTAAAGACGGCAAAGGTGAGATTGCAGATCAGATTCGTGTTTGTCTTAATGAAGGACGGCTGGTATCAGACACTTTGACATTTGAAGTTGTCAAAAACGGTCTTCAGCATTTGGATCAAACTTGGATTCTTGATGGGTATCCACGCAATTTAAATCAGGCAAAAATTCTTAATGAATTTTCTCCACCAACTGATGTTATCCTTGTCGAAATTGATGAAAGAATTATTTTTCAAAGATTAACCGGTAGAAGGCTTGCAAAAAGTTCCGGAAAGATGTATAATGTATACTTCAATCCACCAAAGTTAGAAGGAATCTGTGATGAATCGGGAGAAATACTGATTCAGCGTGAAGATGACAAAGCGGAAGTTGTTCAAAACCGTTTAGATGTTTATAATACAGAGACCCAACCTCTTATTCAATACTATCAAGATCAGGGAATTCTTCATAAAGTACAAGGGGATTTACCGATTGAAGAAGTATATCAAAAAATAAAGGAGGTTTTAGGACTTTGATGATGGATAAAGAAGACGTTATAAAAATTGATGGAATCGTTTTAGAGCAAATGCCGGGAGCGGTTTTTAAAGTCGAGTTAGAAAACAAACAACAAATATTGGCACATATTTCCGGTAAGATGAGGATTAATCATATCAAAATTTTAGCCGGTGATAAAGTCAGTTTAGAACTCTCTCCTTATGATTTAACAAAGGGGAGAATCGTATATCGTTATAAATAGAGAGGCTATTTCATGAAAGTGAGAGCATCAGTAAAACCGATGTGTGAAAAATGTCGTACCATTTTAAGACATGGGATTCTTAGAGTTATTTGTGAGAATCCAAAACACAAACAAAGACAAAAAGGTCAAAAAAGAAGCTAAAGGGAGGGATCCATGGCACGTATTGCCGGAAGAGAAGTACCAAATAATAAAGCAGCATGGATTGGACTCACTTATGTTTACGGGATTGGAAGACATTCTGCATTAAAAATTCTGGATATTGTGAAGATTGAGAAATCTAAAAAAATTGGTGAGTTATCGGAAGAAGAATTAAATCTAATTCGTGAAGAGATTGATAAAAACTTTAAAGTAGAAGGAGATCTCCGAACAGAACGTTCTATGAATATCAAACGATTAATTGATATTGGTTCTTATAGAGGATTACGCCATAAAAAAAGACTTCCTGTTCGTGGTCAACGCACCCGAACAAATGCACGTTCTTGGAAAGGAGCACGTGCAAATGCGATTAAAAAGAAGTAAGAAGGTGATGTAATGGCAAGCAAGGCGAAAAGTTCTAATAAAAGAAAAAAAGAGAAAAAAAATATTCTTGAAGGGATCGTTCATATTCAAGCGACGTTTAATAATACCCTAGTAACTGTTACCGATATGAATGGAAATACAATTGCTTGGGCAAGTTCCGGTGTTGGTGGATTTAAGGGTACCAAAAAAGGTACTCCCTTTGCTGCTCAACTAGCTTGTGAAAAAGCGATGGAAGGAGCGGTATTTCATGGTCTTCAGAATGCAC
>JBOFNI010000247.1:0-1007 GCA_051658845.1 Brevinema sp.
GGTCCAGTGAAGGTGGCAGCATGGTCTTGACGTGCCTTATGATGAGCCTTTCGAAGCACTTCATTACAATGGGTTTGAGTGCAAGGGCAGGGTATTCTTATTGCATAACAGGGTAAAAGTCAAAATTGATCGACATTAAACAAAAAAAACGAGATGGCTATGGATTGAAGAATTGTCCTAGCAACATAAGGTGCCTTATGATGAGCCTTTCAAAGCACTTCATTACAATGGTTTTGAGTGCAAGGGCAGGGTATTCTTATTGCATAACAGGGTAAAATTCAAAATTGATCGACATTAAACAAAAAATCCGAGATGGCTATGGATTGAAGAATTGTCCTAGCAACAAAAGGTGCATAGGACATGTTTTTATGACACGCGGTTAGGTAATTAGAGAATTGCATAAACAGAGGTGTATATCTTTTTCCCCAGCATGTTAAAATTGGGAACTGCTTGGTCTTGGAGGATGCGGGCATCGATCCCGCGACCTCTCGCATGCTAAGCGAGCACTCTACCATTTGAGCTAATCCCCCGGATGTAATGCAAACAGCTTTGCGGACGAGCTGGACAAGAGATTCTGTTGATTTTCTCAGCAGTGAATGTGGCAGGTCCCAAACCGGACCATGATGCAGCTGCTCAGAATGTTCTCAATGTTCCCTCTGAAGAACATGGTCTTAAAGGGGTTGTAAGATGGGCTTATTTTTGCTGAAACTGTGATGGGTCCAGTGAAGGTGGCAGCATGGTCGTGACGTGCCTTATGATGAGCCTTTCAAAGCACTTCATTACAATGGGTTTGAGTGCAAAGGCAGGGTATTCTTATTGCATAACAGGGTAAAATTCAAAATTAATCGACATTAAACAAAAAAAATGAGATGGCTATGGATTGAAGAATTGTCCTAGCAACATAAGGTGCATAGGACATGTTTTTATGAGGTTAGGTAATTAGAGAATTGCATAAACAGAGGTGTTGATCTTTTTCCCAGCATGTTAAAATTCAAAATTGCTTGGTT
>JBOFNI010000248.1:0-2357 GCA_051658845.1 Brevinema sp.
GTTTCCTCCTCAAAGTTGGTGAGTTACTCACAGCGTTCGCCATTAATACGGGTAATACGAGCGAGAGTGGAGAACGCTTTTTCGTTAATAAGCATACTAACGAATTTCTCGAGATAGTAGATTTGCATGCTTAGAAAAATAGGAGCAACAGCGACTAATTTTTATTATCCAGCGAAGAGAAGAGAAGCAGGGATAGAGGAAATAGAGTGAAGCAGGGATACTTTGAATAAATACTCTAGTTTTTTCAAAAATAGACAGAGTAAAAATTTTCTTATGAGTATCAATATTTATCATTGCAAAATTAATGTAAATAGTTTATAATAAATAATTATATAATGATATAGGAGAACCCTATGCTTTTATCACAGAAACGGACGCTTTTTTGTGGCGAGATTACCGAAGATCGATATTTAGATCAAGAAATTATTGTTAATGGTTGGGTTAATAATTATCGAGATCATGGAGATTTGGTATTTATAGACCTTCGTGATCGAAGTGGTATTATTCAGCTCGTTTTTGATCCTGCCGATGCTGTACAGGCACATGAATTATCTAAAACACTCCGTAGGGAAGATGTGGTTGGGGCAAAAGGAATCCTCCGAAAACGTGGTGAAGGATTGGAAAACCCTCGTCTTTCTACAGGCAACTACGAACTTTGTTGTAGTGAGCTTTTTATTTTTAATTGTTCTAAAACACCACCTTTTGATATTAATAGTGGAGAAAAAATCAATGAAGAAACTCGTTTAAGCTATCGATATGTGGATATTCGTTCGCCTTTTATGTACGATAATCTCCTTAAAAGATCACAAATTACCAATAGTATTCGCTTGACCATGCAGGAAAATGGATTTTTAGAAGTAGAAACACCGATTCTAACAAAATCTACACCGGAAGGAGCAAGAGATTTCTTAGTTCCTTCTCGGGTACACAAAGGTTCTTATTTTGCATTACCGCAATCCCCACAGATTTTTAAGCAATTACTGATGATTGGAGGGATCGAACGCTATTATCAGATCGCTCGTTGTTTCCGTGATGAAGATCTTCGTGCTGATCGTCAACCGGAATTTACCCAGCTGGATATCGAAACATCCTTTATGACAGCAGAAGATATTCAAACCCTCATTGAAAAGATGTTTACTGCTTTGATGAAAACAGTATATGATCGAGCAATTTCTACACCTTTTCCAAGGATGACTTATAAAGACGCTATGGAAAAATATGGAGTGGATCGTCCTGATCTTCGTTTTGGAATGGAGATTGTTGATGTTAGTGATATCGTTAAACATTCTGAATTTTCTGTATTTACCAATGTTACTGCAAAAGGTGGGATGGTAAAATGTCTTCCTGTTCCTGATGGTGATAAGCTTTCTCGTAAGGATTTGGATGAATTGATTACTTTTGTAGGACATTATGGAGCTAAAGGAATGGCTTGGATGCGGGTAAAAGACGGAACGCTGGAATCAAATATTGTAAAATATTTTTCTCCAGAAATTTGCCAACAGTTAATTGAAAGAACAAATGCTCAACAGGGTTATACGCTTTTATTTATTGCAGATACTAATGACAAAATCGTTTATGATGCAGTGGGACATCTTCGTTTAGAAGTAGGCGATCGTTTTGGTTTACGCCCTAAGGATAAATTTAGTTTTTTATGGGTCGTTGATTTTCCTCTCTTTGAACGAGATACCGAGCATAATCGCTGGACTTCTGTACATCATCCTTTTACCTCGCCTCACTCAGAAGATGTTGATCTCTTAGATTCTGATCCAGGATCAGTTCGAGCAAATGCTTATGATGTTGTCTGTAATGGTGTTGAATTGGGCGGTGGCTCTATTCGTATTACAACGAGTGATATGCAGAGTAAAATCTTCCAATTATTAAATATTTCTACGGAAGAAGCAGAAGAAAAATTTGGATTTTTATTAGAAGCATTGGCAAGCGGAGCACCTCCTCATGGAGGGATTGCATTAGGCTTAGATCGCATGGTGATGATGTTCCAAGAATTGGATTCTATTAGAGATGTGATTGCTTTTCCTAAAACCCAAAAAGCAACCTGTTTATTAATGAATGCTCCATCTTCTGTCGATCAGCAACAACTACTTGATCTTAGTATCAAAAATATTGAAGTTAAAGCCAATAGGTAAAAAAACTTATCACAAAAAATACCCCTCTTAAGAGGGGTATTTTTTATTGGGAAAATAAATACGAAAATATTTATAAATTTTTGGATAAAAGATTTTTAGAAGACAGAATGCTGTCCAAATATGAGAAGAATTGTTAAGAAAGCGTAAGAGAGGACCAAAGATCGTTTTTTCGCACAAGGTATAAAAAGGAGAAGCAATGACAATACTCCCCTT
>JBOFNI010000249.1:0-1884 GCA_051658845.1 Brevinema sp.
GAATACGATGAAGTAATGAACGAACAACGAAATTATATCTATAACCTTAGGAACCATATCCTCGATACCGAACACGAAAAAGAAAGCCTTTCATTAATGATTTATGAAACATTAGACTTCTATGCCGATAACCACGGAGAACGGATTCGACGTTCCGAGTCTTGGAATTTGGATATATTAAAAACATGGTGTAGTCAGCATTTTACTATTGATCTCCCATTCGAAAAAACTCCTAGCATTTCGGAACTTACAGACTTGATTCTCCATCAAGTTTATGATCGTTTTCAAGATATTCCCCCTCAAATTGTTCGTCAAGCGGTTCGCTTTATCTCCCTTCGTACCTTAGATAATCTTTGGAAAGAACATCTTCATAATATTGATATTTTGAGAAACGGTATCGGACTTCAAGGTTATGCGCAAAAAAGTCCTATTGTAGAATACAAAATGCGTGCTTCTACGATGTTTAAAGAACTAAAAGAAAAACTTCAGTTAGATATTTTAAGTATTTTAAGTCGATTAGAAATCAAACCGGAGCAACGTGTTCCTTCTCTCCACAAGCAAAAAAAACGTTAAGAAAAAAAGCTTTCCTAAATTAGGAAAGCTTTTTATGAGGTATTATGCTTATTATTTTCCTTTTTTTACTCTTACCAATAGTGGTATTTGCCGATACCCGTACAAATAATCTTCCACAAGGATTTCAATGGCGTTATACAATGGATGAACGAGAACCTAGCCCTCGATTTGGTCAATTCTGGCGGGATGGGATTTTTTTAGAAGATAAAATCATCGTTCTTAATACACACACACTGATTGCCTTGGATTTTCAAGGTCAAGAGCTTTGGAAAATGGGTTTAGCAGCAGAAAGTCCTTTTTCTGAAGCCAAAATTCATCATACCGATTCTAACGAAATTGTAGTGGTAATCACAGATGCATTATTACGAATTAATACGGATACTGGAGAACTCATCGATCATTACGGATACGATGTCCGAAGAAGAGCTGCTTTTCAGTTTACGGAACTCTTACCTCGATCCTCTGTTTTATTAGGAGATTATATCTACGTTTTTTTAGGACCACAGTTATTATCGTTCCATAAAAAAGATTTAAAACGGGAAAGTGTTCTTAACTTTCATTCCTCACCGAAAACGATTCCTATCATATACGATAATCAACTTATTATCGGATTACTCAATGGATTTGTAGAATTATTCAATCCTCAAACGAAAGAAAAACAGACCTTAATTTATGGAAAAGCTGGAGCAGACTATTCTGTCCGTCAAATTGTTGTTCATCAAGATTTTATTTTTATTCCCAGTAATCAATCCCTGCAAGTTTATAGTAATACCAACTTTTTTGCAGAGAGCGATCTGTTTCCCGATAATATTCTTTCGTCTGTTGATAATCAAATATGGCTTCGACAACACCAAGAAGGAACACTCTATGAAATCGACGAAACCTTAAGTGCTTTACAAGAGATCGAATTTATTACCGATAAGTCGGCAAATCAAATCAATAGCCCTTTGGCAGGAAATAGTAATATCTTACTTCATATTGATGGTATCGAAGGACGGATTTTTGTGATTCGTCCCCACTCATCTAGCGTTCAGGTGATCTATTCCGAACATTTTTTAGATAATCCCCCCTTACAACTCTTGGATCAACAAGAGAATTTTATTTTGTTGGGGGGATTTGACGGGCTATATTTAATTAATCTGATTGAGCTTTAAATCAAAACTAAATAGATCAAACAAACAATTTACAATAAAAAGGGAATCAACGCTTTTCTATCTTTTGGATAATCAGGGAAATGATCCAAATACCATCGATGGCTTGTTAATGCACGAGGAAGAAGATTAGCGACTGTCCATAAGAAAAACGCAAATC
>JBOFNI010000250.1:0-1369 GCA_051658845.1 Brevinema sp.
GTGGGGATGATTGATTGGGGCTTATACGAACAGCTTGCCTTTACATTTCCGGCTTCTATGGCATCCACTTCGATGATTATCGGATGGCTGGAAGATCATGAGCAAGAAAAAGAATCTGCCCCTTTTGTAGAAGGGTTAATTTCTGCTATGTTAATTGTATTCTTCGCCTGTCTTAGGGATTTTATCCTACATGGTACTTTAGATTTTCGTTTTGGAGAAGTAGGAATTGTCTATAATTTTGGAGGATTCACTCCTTTCAAAGAATTTGAACAAACCATCGCTTCAACAAAATATATATGGCTTTCTTCCATTAAATTACGGGGGATAATCTTTTTTCTTATTGCCCTATTAATTGCATCCATGGGAGTTAGTAATAAAAAAGGAGAAAAGCAATGAGCTTATGGGATATTTTTTTCTCCGGCCTGTATTTCGAAAATATTTTTATTTGGCATGCTGTGGGATTGGGGATGATTATTCTTTTTTCTTATAATTTAGAAGAAGCCATCTGGGTCGGTATCCGTTTTACCGTGTTTTTATTAATTCAAAGTATTATTCTTATTTTAATCCGACCTTGGTTTGATTTTCCAGGAAAAGAATTATTTTTGTTAATCACCTTGATTGGATTTGAAATGCTTATGAGTATTGTGATCGATTTATTATTTCCTTTTTCCCATTTAGAAGATTCCGTATCGGGATTTATCCGAAGAGGTGATGCTATTCTTCCTCTTGCTCTTGCTACGATCATCGCTAAAGACTACAATGCTGTACAAACAATAGTATACAGTGGGGGTATCGGATTGGGCTTTGCCCTTATTTTAGGAATGATTACCGCAATTAGTATTAATTTTAACTTTCACCGTTTACACCCAAGACATACCTACGCCCTCAAACTAGTACTTTTAGGGATTTTATCAATTATCAGCTATTAGAATATAAAATATACAGAGGAGGACTTTATGGATACAGACATCCGACGTCTTACAGAATTAGCCGTACAAAAAAAAGAAATACTGAATCAAATCGAATCAGAATACGAAAAAGTCATTGTCGGTCAAAAATCCGTCTATAAATATCTAATGATGGGATTACTGACAGGGGGACATATTCTTATTGAAGGACTGCCCGGTCTTGCAAAAACACTAGCAATCAGTACCTTGTCCAAAATTTTAGACTTGGATTTTAATCGGATTCAATTTACTCCTGATATGCTCCCAGCAGATATTAGAGGAACCTTAATTTATAATCAAGGATCAGGACAATTCGATGTCAAACAAGGTCCTGTTTTTACTAATTTTGTCCTCGCTGATGAGATCAATCGAGCTCCTGCCAAAGTTCAAGCAGCTTTATTAGAAGCAATGCAAGAAAAAAC
>JBOFNI010000251.1:0-1324 GCA_051658845.1 Brevinema sp.
TGTGTCATGACATGATTTATGACCCCTGTGTCCTGATGTGGTTTATGACACTGTGGAAGGTCCTGATCTAAGTGGTGTTGTATGACCCGTGCTTGACCCCTGTTTGTAGGGATTTGTAGAGTGTCTTTGGGTATCCTTGGGATGTTTGGTTAAAGCAGTTTATAAGTGACTTGGTAGGTCTTGGTTTAAAATCTAAGTGGTGTTGGTATATGACGTGTGCTAGACCCCCCTGTTTGTAGGGAGAGTGCCAGCCTGTAATGGGTTTTATGGGTGTTGTTTCTTGATCTGATTTTACACACCTGAAGGCCGTTCCCACATTCTGAGTGAGATGTGTGTTTGTAAGCGGTTTATTATTGGCTTGGTAGGTCTTGGTTTAAAATTTAAGTGGTGTTGTTATATGACGTGTGCTAGCCCCCCCCCCCCCCTGTTTGTAGGGAGAGTCCCATTCTGTATCCTTGTGGCGATCCCCTGCCGCCTGTAATGGGTTTTATGGGTATTGTTTCTTGACCTGATTTTACACACCTGAAGGCCGTTCCCACATTCTGAAATGTTGTTTAAATAAGGTTAGAATATAGTAAGTAAAAAAACACAGAAGGCTTTATCTACCGTGCTGTTACATTGGCATCCACAGCTGATCCAAAAACTCCTAAAGTGGTGTGTGTTTCACCAATTGCACGACCTTTTGAAATGAGAAAAGAACAGACTTTTGCGCCTAGGAAAAAACGAGGAGTTAGTTTGACAAAGCCAGAAGTGCCATTTAGTGCCATTAACCATTAAAGAAACCTTGCAACCACTCCCTAATTTTTCAAAAACACAAAGACATTTTTTTCAAGAGTTTGTCACAAAAAAGTCTGCTTTTGAGACTATTTTTCTGTGTGCAAGATATACTGGCTCAATCAACAAGTTTTTGAGAAAAAGTCAAGTGTCAGTAACACTTTCTGAAAAAATTCGAAAGTGTACTTTGGGTCCGATGGATAGCTGAGATTCAAGCTGTATATGACTCCCAATAGAAGAGCACATGCCTCTGGTAAATACACGCGAAACGATTACCGTGACCATAATGTCCATGCACTAATCTATAGTGTTTCAACAACTGAGATCTAGTTGACATGGTTATTTAGTCTTTACACTGCCACATGCTTGCTTTAAGAAACGCGAGTTAACATAACTGCCTAAAATAAAAAAAAAACACTAAACGCCACAGACTCCAAAATAGGAGTTTTTAAATCATAAAACTCTCAGGACACCTGTACCACTTTGTATAGTCAGTGTTGATCAGGATGGTAAAGAATTATAATGAAATATTCATACCTGAAAAAAGAAG
>JBOFNI010000252.1:0-1276 GCA_051658845.1 Brevinema sp.
CAGAAACGTATCATCAATGCGTAGAAAAATACCAAAAAGTAGAACAAACGCTAACATTTTTAGAAAACCACTACCTCACCCCTTCCGATCAGTACCATACTATCTATCAAGAATTAAATACTCCGATTCCACCTAAAAAAATCTCTTTAGCAGAATTTTTAAGAAGACCGGAAGTTTCTCTAAATCTTATGCGTCAATCCTTAGAAAAACATAATATTCAAATCCCCCAACTCAATTTTTTAGAAGAAGAGCAAGTTTCGATTGCTGTTAAATATCAAGGTTATATTCAAGAAGAAACAAAACGAGTAGTGGAAATACAACAAGCCGAGCATACGACGATTCCTAAAGATTTTCCCTATGATCGCATCTCCGGACTTCGCTTAGAAGAAATCGAAAAACTATCAACATTGCAGCCACATACTTTAGGTCAGATTTCTCGAATTCCCGGTATCCGTCCGGCAGCCGTTCATATTATTTCTTTAGTATTAAAGTTTGATGGAGAAAAAGGGATGAATAAATATACTACCGAAGCCCCTATTTGGGGACATAGCTCCAGTAATTATCAACAAAATTTAGAATAACAAACAAATCCATATTAATAATTGACGAGAGTATTAAAAAAATAATGCCTTTTATTAAGAAACAAACACGACAATTATCTCCTTAATAGGCAATTTTAGAATATTTTCTCAAAAATACTTTGCTGAACAAAGCTCTTGAATAATGATTGATAGATAGGTTTATAAAAATACAATATTTTGATAAGAATAGGAAAAATTATTAGAATCTTATTTCTTGATTATATTATGATCTCATGTTAGAATTTGAAAAAGAATTTCAGGAGAAAATGATGAAAAAACAGTTGGGTGTTAATATTGATCATATTGCGACCCTCCGTCAAATCCGAAATACCTCTTATCCGGAACCTTTACAAGCTGCATATTTGGTACAAAATGCTGGTGCTCATAAAATTACCGTTCATCTTCGAGATACTCAAAAAAGAGATGTCTATTTAATCCGAGAGGCTTGTTCGTTACCACTAAATATGCAAATGTCCTTATCTGATGATATGATTCATATTGCTTTGGATTTATGTCCGGAAGAGGTATGTATTGTTCCCGATAATCGAGAAGAAACCTTTGTTGATGGTGGTTTGGATCTTGTATCAATATCTGAAAAACTGGATACTTTTATTCCAAAAGCTCAAAGCCGTAATATTAAGATTAGTCTCTCGATCAACCATGATGAAGAAAGTATTAAGCTGGCAAGTGAATTG
>JBOFNI010000253.1:0-3311 GCA_051658845.1 Brevinema sp.
TTCTATCTCTAAGCTCTCATCAAACAAATCAATCTTACACGCTTCTAAAGAAATACCTAAATCATTGATGAGCTTTGATACTTCATCATAAAAATCACTTGTTTTATTAATAATAGCTAGTTCTTTATTTTTATAGCCACTTAGAAGAGAAGAAATCGTTTTATCGTTAATCATCGCTTCAAACTCTTTAGCATTAAATAAATACAGTGTTTGACAATCGCTAATGATTATATGATTCACGGTATAAATATTGTCTTGTCTTAATTCATAGTAATATAATAAAATCTCATGCAAGGCTTTACTATTAGCATTTTCTGCAGTGATATATTCATTGGTATTTTGAGGGCGTTTTACTTCAATAATAGTTTTAATATTTTTATCGCTTGTAATCACAGAATCTATACGTCTATGTGTATTTACATGATATTGATAACTATCTTTTAAGAAATCATTAAAGATACTCTTAAAATGTTCTTCACTTTCTTTTTTATCAATCGCTCCTTGTACAGTATTTCGATATGTTTCTAATCGCTCTTGAAATAATCCTATCCTTTGATCTTTATCTGCAATATAATAATCAGTAAGTTTATTCTTTTTGAGAAACTCTTTGATAGAGATAATATCTAATTCCATTACTAACTCCTTAATGAGAAATCATCATATTATAATATAAATATCTTATTAAGGCAATATCATTATAATACTTTCTTATTCTCTATAAAAGAGATTTTGTCAAATAGGCACTGTCCTATTTAAAGGCAGAATTAAGCTACTTTCTGAATAGATATCATAGAAGTATTAATTGCTTGAGTATTTAATAGGATCGTTAAGATAATCATGGCTCGTTCTTTATGATCTTTCACATTATATCGAAATACCACTTCTCTCAAAAACAATTCTAAACTTTTCTTCGGTATACGGATATAAGATCCTTTATACACCCTTTGACTCCAAAAGTTCTCTACTCTATTCTATTCTCTTTCCAGTATTCTTTATCTGTACTCTCTTATCCCTGCTTTTTCTAAACCATGATTCCACTCATCCCTATGCGATCCTACTTTAACATGCTCCCCTATAAACTCATTAATCTGCTTTATATTTTTTTAATTTCGATGAAGAATCAAGGAGTTGACAAAACAAGCCCCATAGTATAATATATATTATACTATGGGGCTTGTTTAATGTAATTATTTATACGAGGTATATAATGAAATATGTATTATTAATGATGATAATCTTGCTCAGTATGGGAGCAAGAGATAGTGTTATTGCCTCCTATGATAAGGGCTTAGATCTTGTGCTACTTAATAGTACCTATGTAGTTTGGCATACATATCAATTATATAGCCAACAAGATAAAAATATGGCTATTAATTACAGTGCAAAATATTGGGATAAAAAAAATAATCAATATTATACAACTGACGTTATATATAAAACTAATAATATTCTTTACAACATAGATAATTCTCAGGTATATGAAAGGCTATTAGATAAAGAATTAAAAGAAGTGTATTATACAACATCTAATAATTTACCATATGGATTAGGTGAAAGTAACCATAGATCGGGTGAGTTCAAATATGTTGGTAGTATAACACCTCTAGAACGTGTTTATATAGATGTCAGTAATAAGAATATACAGTATATAAAAGTATTATCCGAAGTTTCTAATATATATTATAAGCAAATAGATCCAGAGATAGATTGGTGGGATAATAAATATACATTAATATCTCCTCTCTATCCTATTTATCCATATCCAATGGATATTCTTCCAATATCTGATGAAGAGTTTCTGAGCTCCCCTGTTATTGTCACTAATAAGGAAGGACTATGGTTTGATATACTTGAACATGGTTTTTTATTAGAAACTAATTTATAATTATAATTATTTAAATTGGATATGCTTGAATCCACCTTCTTCATATTTTTTTGCGTTTTTTACGTTATGATAAATCCATGTTCCCGATGAATTTGCTTGAAGATCCACTGTTGTTCCGTAAAGGTGTGCTGAAGGTTGTGCTATTCCTTCTTCAAATATATCTTCCAAAATATCAATCAATATCTTTTTCTCTTTCGGTTTGATTCGCTGAATATATCCGCCGGAAAATAATTTTTTTTTGGGATCTACTATCTTAATTCTCTGGAGTAATTCTGGATCTTTTCTACTACCATTTCGTACTGCTTCAATATCAGTTTGTGTTAGTGTACCATAATAAATATCCAAACAAAATTCCATTAGTATTTTTGAATATTGATATTTCTGCCATGAACTTGGATTATTAACCATATAATCTGCTTGCCAGCCATAAGTGCGATAAGCACTATTAATCATTACTTTATCAAATTTAGTACCTAAAGCATAGAACGCTTTAATAGCGTAGCTTACTAAGATCTCTTTTACTTTAAATTCGGAGTCTTCCAGTTTATCTTTCGTTGTTGTCCAACTACCATCTCTATCTCTAGCACCGTATTTATGATCCAAAGCAAACAAAAAATGTAAACTTTTAGGGTTATTCTCACTAAATGTGAAAGTTTTAGCTTCTTGTTGAGAGAGGGAATAAGCAAACTGAGCAAGATTGGTATCGAATATATTGGGAATATTGAATTTATTTAGCAGTGCAATAGCATTGGTAATAGGATAGTTGGTAGATATAAGAGTTGTACCGTTTTTGTGTGCCGAATATCGACTTTCTTGCCAATTCATAATAATATTAGAAGTGTCAGTCTGAAGAATAAAATCAGCATATTGTTGTAACAATTGCTTTTCTTGGCTTAGGGATTCTAAGAAGCGTTCTCTCTCTTCTTTATCGCTGTTACCATCACCAATACTGTTAGAAACAGGAGCGAACATTTCCTTAATTTCATTTTCCATGAAGAGCTTCCACTCTAAAATTTGAGAAGGATCAAGAGTTTGAGTAGTGGGAGAACCGACGGTTTTGAGAGAAGTAACCATCCTGCACATTTCGAGAAGAATTTCTCCTAAGTCTTTACCATTAGAACGGATAGCGAGTTTATTCTCAGGAAGATCTTGAAAGTCAGGAGAGTCTTTGGCATTAATGATTGCCGAAATGATGGAGAAGTTGAGATCTCCGTTGAGAAAATTTAATAAGACTAGAGAGCCAATTTGAGGTCTTGCTCCAATACCGCCGTTCTTAGAAGCGATAAACTTGGGGATACGGACATTGGGGAAGATGGTGGGAGTTTCCTCCTCAAAGTTGGTGAGTTCGATACACTCACAGCGTTCGCCATTAATTTTAGTAATACGAGCAAGGGCAGGGAACGCTTTTTCGTTAATAAGCATACTA
>JBOFNI010000254.1:0-1229 GCA_051658845.1 Brevinema sp.
AAAAACCAAATCCTTCCTTGAGTATTTTTTCGTTTAGATAGAGCATTTCACCGAAAGCCTCTTCTGCACTGAGGATTTTAGGAAAAAATTTCATCACGTCCGGATCTTGGGATAATTGGGTATAAAAAACAGAATCTTCTGGATTCCAACAACGGAATCCCAAACGTTTTGATTCAAAGAGATAATTATTCATTATTCATCTTTGGTTATGTTGCATTTTATTACTTAAATATTTTATAAGTTCTAAATTACCGATTTCTGAGGCATAATGCAGTGGTGCCTTGTCATTACTATCCTGAACGTGGACATCAGCCCCGTGTTCTACGAGGTGTTTTACCATGTCTAAGTTACTACTTTTTGAGGCATAATGCAGAGCTGTCTTGTTGTTACGATCCTTAGCGTTGATATCAGCCTTGTGTTCTACGAGGTATTTTACCATGTCTAAATCACCAATTTCTGAGGCAAAGTGCAGAGGTGTCTTTATTTCTGAATAATCCTTAGCGTTGACATCAGCCCCGTGTTCTACGAGGTATTGTACAATTTCTAAATTGCCGATTTCTGAGGCATGATGCAGAGGTGTCTTTTTTTTATTATCCATAGCGTTGACATCAGCCCCGTTTTCTACAAGATATTGTACCAGCACTAAGTTATTATGCTGTAAGGCATCACATAGGAGAGATGTATTTGTCGTATACTCTGCAGTATAGACATCAGCCCCTTGTCCTACAAGGTATTGTACAATATCTAAGTCACCAATTTCTATGGCATAATGTAGTGGTGTCTTTCCTTTGTCACGATTATCTTTAGCGTTGACATTAGCTCCTTGTTCTACGAAATATTTTACGTTTTCTAAGTTACCAGACTGTGTTGCCTCAAATATATTATTGTACTGCATATAAATTACTCCTTATTGTATTTTATAGTTATTAGTTTGAATCAACTCATTATTATCCTTTAATTCTAAATGATAAACAATGTATGTTTTACTGTCGTAAACAAAATCAGAAAGAAAGCTCATCTTAATTTTTTGCATGACCTTTTGAGAAACAGTATTTGCCGAAACCGTATAGGCAAAAATTTCTTGAATATCACTCACTTGTTTAAGATACTCAATTGCCTCTAAGGCTCCTTCCGTTGCCAGTCCTTGATTCCAATAAGATTTGTCAAGACACCAACCGATTTGTAGACATGGTGTAAAAAACGCCTGAATACTAGGATGATTAAATCCT
>JBOFNI010000255.1:0-23532 GCA_051658845.1 Brevinema sp.
ACAGATTCCTCATTTTGATAAGAAGCAGCTGTATCAATCAAACGATATCCTACTTCTATCGCATCCAAAACAGCTTTTTCACATACTTCAGGTTCAGAAATTTGGAAAACCCCAAATCCTAACATAGGCATCTTAAGCCCATTATTTAATGTAGCATAGTTCATCATATACTCCTATATATTAAATTTCAGTAAAAATAACATTTGGTGTTTTAATACTTTTAGATTCATACCATATTATATATACATATAATAAAATTGCAATCGTATATCATAAAAAAAACAACTCTTATGAAACAGAGTTGTTTTTTAAAAGCTTTTATTACCAATTAACGTCCGATACTGTAACCAAAATCGGTATTCACAGAAGAAGGACGAGACATAATTTCCGGAGAGAAGGAACCATATTGACCATAAATATCTTTAGCACGAATAGAAATATAATAGGGAATTTCATTATCCAAGCCGTCTAAAATATATTCAATATTTTGAGAGATAGCAGAACGTTCTACGTCAATAACAACAGGCGATTCAGGTGATATTTCCGCTTTACCGAAATAATAATTAGGACGATCTCCATAATAAATCTCATAAGATGCGATGAGATTGTTCGGTAAGGTACGCCAAGAAATCTCAATAGCACCATCTTTTGCCAATACTGAATTGACTTGTATGGTACCAGGATCAGATGTTTCTTTGAAACGGGCAAAAATATCTTTAATATAGAATAATTGATCGGATAACTCTATCGGTGTAAAGTATTCAACACGCCATTGAATGAATTTCCCTTGACTTTGAGATCCTGGGAACTGTTTTTTTGAAGGATTAATATAAACCCAAGGAATATTTTTTGTATCAGGAAGAAAATAAGAGTCACTTATCCGATAAGCTAAACGGTAATATTCATTCGTCAAGGAAACATCAACACTCATTTCGTGCAAGGAAGAAATATTTTTAGAGATACTAAAAACCTCCGTCTCAAAAAATAATTTTTTATTGGGGGTATGTTCCATAAAATTCGTTACTACATCTCGATAAATAACAAAATCATCTAAAGAAAACAATCCGTTTCTACCAATTGTCAATGGTATGTTCTCAATCTGTGTAAATTGAGGAGAAGGGTACAACCTACTCCCATCAAACATACGATTCTGACGGACAAACACCATATCCTGCTCTACATTATTACGATAGATTTTTATCATACTCTTTGCAACATCCACCACAACCGTATGCTGTTCCCATTTTGTATTGATTAACGGTTCTTTTTCCTGTAAAATAAAACTATAAGATGATCCTTCTCTATCTACAAAAAAATTATTGAAAGAATATTTGATAATTCCACTCTCTATCGTAATATTAAATCCAAACTTTTGAATTTCAGATATAGAATTTGTATAATAGCCCTCATAAGAAACAATATACTGTGTACCTTCTCCTGTCCGATAAGGATAAAGATCAAAAGTGACAGTAAAATTTTGAATACCGGTATCGTTATTTTTGAGAATAGAATCCGAACTCGGAAAAAGAATAATAGAATTTTCTTTAGAAACAAATTTAGCGGAAAATTCCCCTTTCTGTTTTTGGAGCAGATTTTTTTCATAATTTTTTTTGATCGTAGTATAGTTATTGGTAAAATCTTGATTATCAAAGCTAAGATAGAGATCATACAAAGTAGAAGTTTCTACTTCGGCGCGAGCTACAATAGCCGTTTGCTGAAAAATATTAGAAAGATAAAATCCATCACTACGAAAGATATTAGTTTTATCAAAATGAAAAAATTGAACTTCATCATTGTAAAAAATTGGATTATTCAGTAAAGCCGAAGTAGGCACAAACAAAGCAACAATCATTAAAAAAGCAATAAACAACAGTGTCGTCATATTCTTAATCAACAAAATCATCAATCCCTCCTTATAGATTATCGGAAAGATTTTAAAATTATATAGATTGGAGGATAATTTCTCATACAAAAACACTTCTTATCATAAGATAAGAAGTGTTTTTACAAGTATTATGATGACAAAATAATTAATTTATTGTTTTTTGTGTAGAAGAATCTACCAAGGTCTCTTTAACAGAGCCTAAAACACCCATTAAGGCAGAAGCTTCATAAGGCATCATAACTGTCTTATTACCAGCAGAACCAAGTTCTTTTAATGTTTCGATATAACGTAAAGAAATCATATAACCAGAAGGATCAACATTACGAGTAAGATTCTCGGACAATAGCCGTAAACCTTCAGATTCGGCTTTTGCTATCCGTTCTCGAGCTTCGGCAAAGCCTTGTGCTCTTAAGATTTCAGATTCTTTAAATCCTTCAGCTTCTTGGATACGGGCTTGTTTTTCCCCTTCAGCTGTTAAAATAGCTGCCTGTTTTTCTCCTTCAGCACGAAGAATCATTTCTCGTTTTTCCCGTTCCGCTCTCATTTGCTTTTCCATTGCCGCTTGAATATCTACAGGTGGAGAAATATCTTGTAGTTCGACTCTGTTAATTTTAACGCCCCATTTATCCGTAGCCTCATCAAGAATCAATTGCAGTTTGCTGTTGATAATATCACGAGAAGACAGAGTTTGGTCTAATTCCAATTCTCCGAGTAAGTTTCTCAGCGTTGTTTGTGTTAATTTTTCGATTGCTTGAGGAAGGTCAGCAATTTCGTAGACGGCTTTTTGAGCATCCATAATTTGATAATACAATACCGCATTGATTTGAATCCCAACGTTATCTTTGGTGATAACCGATTGATCGGGAAAATCATAAACGGTTTCCCTTAAATCAATATAAGGTGTATATTGTTCGACATACGTATATTTTTTGTTTCGTTGCACAGGAATACGCCAACGGATCATGCGAGGAGCATCTAAAAAAGGAAGAATAAAATTCAAACCAGCACCCAATTGAACGTGGAACTTTCCAAAACGCTCTATTAACACGGTCTGTCCTTGCTGAACGATCTTGATGGATAAGACTAAGAAAGCCCCCATAAGAACTAATAGAATAAGAATAGTAATCATTTACATACTCCTTGATTTATTTAGGATACTCTCTACTGATAAGCGACTAATTAAGACCACAATCCCAGCAAATATTAGAAATTATCTATTAAAAACCCTTATTATTGAGTAATTATATAAAAAATATTGAAATATCCCCTATAATTATAGTATATTATAGTTAAAAGTCAAGTAAAAAATCTTATATTCCTAAGATTTAGAACGATTATCTAATCAGAGGTATTAATGTCCTATTTTTTTTGTATTCAAATAGAAATTGAAGAAAAAGACCGAGAAGAATTTTTTGTATTATTAGAGTTCCTTTCTACTAAAATCCGCCAAGAAGACGGTAACATAGAATTCCGCCTCTTAGAAGATAACCACAATCCTAACAAATTTATCGTGTGGGAAATTTGGGAGAATGAAAAATACGTCCAAGAACATCTAAATACGGAACATTTTCAAGATTATATCCCAAAACTCGGAAAACTTTATAAAAAATTCAAATCCTCAGAATTAATCCAACGATTATAAATCCTAGATCAAAAGATATTTTTATTACTGCTGATATGTTCAATGATCATGCTATTCTTCCTTTATAGATCTACCCTGAAGTATTATAAAAATCTTTCCCATATTCAATATTATCTAATAAAATAATCTTAATTTTTTAATTGATACGACAATAACTCTCTATTATAAAAAGAGAAAATTTCTCTTTTTATAATATTTTTAATTTAGGTTCTTGACTATCTGATAAAAATGTGCTAGAATATTGAATACTTGGGGATATAGCCAAGTGGTAAGGCCGGGGACTGCAAATCCTCTACTCGTCAGTTCGATTCTGACTATCCCCTAGCTTTTGCAGATAAAACAACCGCTCGGGTGGTGAAACTGGTAGACACAAGGGACTTAAAATCCCTCGCTCGTTAGAGTGTGCGGGTTCAAGTCCCGCCCCGAGCAATTAAAAAACCTGATTTATTATTAAGTAATAAATCAGGTTTTTTTCAATATCTTCTATAAAATTAAAATCATTAAAAAATTCTCAAATTTTTATCAGAAACAAAGCGATCATCATTTAATACTATTACATTCAAAGAGTGTCAGATTAAACATTTATATAACGAAAACAAAATCTATAGATGTTTTGTGGGTAAACTTTCCCGTTCCAGATATTCGGTATCAATAACCAGTTGACCCACAGCAAGCGTTTTCATACGAATCTGTTCGATTAAAGACTCTGTTGCTTTATGAAACATATCTTGAATAGAAAAGCGCATGGTACTGAGTTGAGGCATACAAAAGGTTCCGGCAGTAATCCCCCCAATTCCTATAACTCCTACATCATCACCCACTTTATAGCCCAATTGTTGGAGTTTATTAATTGTATAGACTCCTTTAATATCATCTTTTACAACGATAGCATCAGGTTGGGTGTTCTTCATCATTGTGTCTACAGCACATTCGATGGCTTCTCGACCTTCACAAAATCCATAAATAAACGGTGGGTGGGCATTTTTTTCGATAACAGCATTGGTATAACCTTGTAATCGTTGTTGACATACAAGATAATCTAGATCCCCACTAAGATAGGCTATTTTTTGGTATCCTTTTTCATAAGCAATCATCGTTGCTTGATAGGTATCTCGAATATTATCATTATCAATACTATAAAGTTGATTACTGTACTGCTCTATTGTCCCAACAACAACAAGAGGAAGTTGTTTTGCAAGTACCGCATTCAGAATATTAAAATTACTTCTTGAGGCAAGGATTAAGACACCTGCAATTCTATCATTATTAATTAGGGTCAAGAGTTGTTGATTTGCCAAATCTTCCGGAGTAACAAAAAAAGGCATACAGTAGAATCCTTGTTGAGTCAAATATTGACTAATCAAGGGAAAAGCTTCGGATACCGTCGGATTTTGAAGAAATTGATCATAATGAAAGTTTACCACTACGGCAACAGCCATTGATCGTCCCCGTAAGGCAACCGCATTAAAGTTTGGTTCATATCCTAGTTTTTGGGCAATTTCCAAGACAGTTTTAAGAGTGTTCTTATGAACACGAGCTGGGTTATTAAATACATAAGATACTGTCGTTGTTGAAACATTAGCCAAACGAGCCACATCTTTAATAGTAATTTTTTTCATAATCACCCCTCATCAATATATTGTAAAACAATTTTCAAAAAAATCCAATATTTAATCGATTAACTGTTTTTTTGATTGTTAATTGTTGATAAAATATATAGTTAAAAATAATTTTCGATAATAGATTATTAGGCTTGCAAAATAAAAAAATTCCTGTATAATATATTTAACTAATGAAAATCATTTCACATTTTAAATATGGAGGGTAAGGATGATATCAAAAATCCTTTCAGGAATAGATAGTATTCACCAGTTTTTTTGCCGACTTTTTGTGAATACTGCGACATTTTTTTTAATTATTATGACGATAATTATCGTTATACAAGTGTGTTTAAGGTATTTCTTCGGATCTCCCTTAGCGTGGTCTGAAGAAGTTGCTGTGTACCTAATGCTGTGGATGGCGTATCTTTGTTTACCTTACCTTGTGTATAGTAATCAAAATATCTCCATGACCTTCTTATCGGATCGTTTTAAAGGGACTAAAATCCAATATATTTTAGAGATATTTTATGTAATGTTTATTGTATTTACCGGTGTTGTTTGGTATCCTTATGCCATCTTATCCGTAAAAAACGGCTTTTTGGTAACCTTAACACAAATACCTCTCAATATGGGAATCGTCTTGAGTATTATCCCTGTTTCTTTATTGTTGATGATTACCATCGCCTTACAAAAGTTAATCGTTTCACTTTGTTGTCTAATCTACGGGAAACATTCTAAACAAACACAATTCTTTAAGCCGTTTTTACAAGATCTTCAAGAAGAATTACAATAGGAGGAAACTATGTCAATTATGTTCTTTGTATTATTTTTAGCACTAATGCTCTTAGGATTACCGGTATTATTTGCCCTAGCGGTGGCTCCTCTTGTTGAGGTGATGATGTCTGGAAATTTAATCATGATTTCAACACTGTTCACTAGAATGAATAATTCTTTAGAAAAATTCACTTTATTAGCCCTACCATTTTTTATTTTAGCTGGAGCAGTTATGGGAAAAGGAAAAATCACCGAACGTATTATCAACTTTTCACAAGTAATGGTTGGTCATATTAAAGGCTCTCTAGGGCATGTTGTGATTCTTTCGGCGACATTATTCTCGGCATTAACGGGATCTGCCGTTGCTGCAACTTCGGCTGTCGGTAATATGCTGATACCGGAGATGGCAAATAAAGGATTTACCCGTTCTTATGCAGCTGCTGTTACTGCTGCATCTACTGTGTTAGGACCTATTATCCCACCTAGTGGTATTATGTTGATTTATGCCTTTACCATGAACGTTTCTATCGGTGCAATGTTTATAGGGGCAGCAATACCAGGGCTTTTATTTTCGGTTAGTTTAATGGTATTGAATTATTTTCTTTGTCAAAAAAAAGGCTTTACTTTTCAACGGGAAAAAGCAAGCACTCAAGAAAAAATTGCACAAACCAAACATTCTTTTTTAGCACTATTAACTCCGCTTATTATTTTAGGTGGAATATACGGTGGAGTTTTTACCCCAACAGAAGCCGCTGCTATGGCTGTAGCGTATGCTTTAGTCGTTTCCCTTTTTATTTATAAATCACTATCCCTTAAAAAACTATACCCTTTATTTAGAGATGTTGCTGTTGGTTCTTCTGCTATTTTGCTTATGGTCGCCGTTGCCTCTGGTTTTGCTGTTGTGGTATCTTTATCACCTGTTTCCCAAATTGTCAATAGTATTATGTTTTCGATGGGAAATAATCCTTACTTTGTATTTTTTGTTGTGAATATTTTGTTATTTATTATTGGAATGTTTCTCGATGCTGGTCCTGCCATTCTCATTTTTGCCCCTATTTTAGCACCACCCTTAATAGCAATGGGAATCGACCCTTTACATTTTGGTATCGTCATGAGTATCAATGTTACCATTGGTCTTATTACTCCACCGATGGGACTTGTCTTATTTATGTCTTCCGATATTTCTAAAGTCCCATTACAAGAAGTAGTTAAAGAGTGTATCCCTTTTCTTATCTTAGAAATTTTAATCGTTTTTGTGATTACTTTCTTCCCAGATTTATGCTTATTCCTTCCAAGAATGATGGGATTCTAAGAGAGTTTTATGACAGCAATTATTATTATCGTTATCGCTATTACGCATTTTCTTAGTGCATTAACAGGTTTCGGATGTACCATCTTAGCGATGCCCTTTATGATTCCTCTTGTAGGAATAGGAGTGGCAAAACCTGTATTACTAGTGATGGGTACTTTGCAACCTCTTTATGTAGTGATCAAGATGATCCGCTATGTTCGTTGGGATATTCTAAAAATTATCTTAATTTTATCAGGAATGGGTGTACCTTTAGGGTTTTTATTATACGCTTACATGCCTCAAGAAATTTCACTGGTCTTACTGGGAATTGTTATGCTCATCGCAGGAAGTATGGGTATTGCTCGCTTACAAGGTATAGAATTCAATCATATTCCCAATTATGTTTTACTATTTCTTGTATTTATTGGAGGAATATTACAAGGAGCTTTCGTATCCGGAGGGCCGTTAATTGTTATTTATGCTAGCTTGGTGCTGCTTGATAAAAACGAATTCCGTGCCAGCTTATCCGTTCTTTGGCTGATCCTTAATAGTGTTACGATTATTCAAAGTATCATCACCAATCAATTTACTCCGGAAGTAAATACCCTGATTTTATGGAATTTACCGTTTTTAGTCTTAGCCGTTTATCTAGGTAATATCCTAGCAATGAAAGTCTCAAAACGCATTTTTGACTATATACTTAATATTGTTCTCCTCATCGGAGGAGTAATAACAATCGTTAATCAAATCATTTAATGGAGGAAACAATGACTATAGGTTTCATCGGATTAGGCATTATGGGAGAGCCCATGGCTACAAATTTAATTAATAAAAGAAAAGAAGATACTATTTTAGTATATGATATTAATCCTTCTCAAGTGTCTCTATTGGTAAAAAAAGGGGCTAAGGCTGCAAATTCCGCGACTGAAGTGGTAGACAAAGCCGATGTTATTTTTTCTATTGTTCCTAAAAGTGAACATGTAAAAAGCTTATGTAAAGAATTAAAACCTTTTTTCAAATCCGGTAAAATATGGGCAGATATGAGCACGATCGATCCGTCCGCATCTAAGGAAGTTGCTCAGGAAATTGCACAAACAGGGGCTGTATTTTTGGATTGCCCCCTTGTAAAATCTAAAGCCGCCGCTATTGAAGGGACTTTAGGAATTTATGTGGGAGGAGACAAAAAATCTTTTGAACAAATTAAAGAGCTCCTTCTCTGTATGGGGAACAATGTAATCCACCTAGGGGATAATGGAGTCGGATTGGTGATGAAAGCTTGCCACAACAATCTAGTTGCTCAAATTCAAAATGGGGTTAATGAAATGATCCTTCTTGCCCAAAAAGCGGGAATTGATCCGGAAACCTTTGAAAAAGCCATTTCTTATGGAGGGGGACAAAATTTTTATTTATCAGGAAAATATAAAAACATTGCTGATAATACTTACAATGTGGCATTTTCCGTAGAAAATATGCACAAAGATGTTTATATTGTCGAAAACCTCGCTAAAGAATATAAACTCCACTTACCGGGAATGGACAATACCAAAAAAGTATACGACCATGCTATAAAAATGGGTGTTGGTAGTGAAGATTTTTCCGCGACTTATAAAGTCGTAAAAGATACTGCTGAATAGGAGAAAAAGATGAAAGGATTTGCTAAAATAGGTGTTGTCTGTTTTTTAAGAAAAACTTTTGATTGGGAATCCGCATGGGAAGAATACAATCAAAAATTAGAACTTCTCAAAAAAAATGAAAATATTGAGTTTGTACTTTATCCTGAACCGGTAATCGAACCGGATGACGCTCATAAAGCTGGTGATTTTTTTGCCAGTCATGGTTTAGATGGTCTTATTCTTTGTAGCGGTACCTTTCATTTAGGACATCTCACACTGATTATAGAACAAAAAGTCAAAAAACCATTATATTTATGGACCTTACCGGAAGCTCCTTACAATGGGGGAAAAATACGTTATAATTCGATGGTTGGATTGCACCTAGATGGAGCTAATTTAGCAAAAATGGGAGTCAAAAATTTTTCTTATAGTATCAGTGATACCGTCAATTCCCATTGGATTGATGCGATTCGTATGCTCCATGCAATGAGAGGCTTAACAATCGGTATGGTAGGAGCAAGAGCTCAAGGTTTTTACGATCTGGCTATTGATGAACTGCCTTTTTTAAAAGAATCCGGTGTTATGTTAGAACACTACACTTTGGATAGTTTTTATGGTCAAGAAGTCAGCGATCAAGAGATAGAGTCTTTTAAAAAAGAATTTACCACTGTTTTTGAGGATTTATCGGAAATGTCCGAAAACCAAATCTATCTTATCTCCAAATTAGCAGCCAGTGCAAAGAAATTTTTGGATCAAAATAATCTCAAAGTCATTACTGTCCGTAACTGGCCAGAATTTGGTCCTACTTATGGAGTAAGCCCTTGTGCTGTGATGTCTCTTCTTCAGACAAAAGGTTATATTATTGCACCCGAAGGAGATACTCAGATCGCTTTAACCATGTACCTCAATCAAATTGCAGGTGCTGATAATCCTTTCTGTGCCGATTTTTCCCAGATTTTTGATGATAATACCGCTCTTTTATGGCATGGGGGGGACGCTCCTTATACATTGGCAGAAGGCACTAAATCCTTAGATACTTTTTTTGCCGGTGGAAGAGGAGTAACAGCCGGTTTCGTGCATAAAACAGGGGATTTTAGTACCTTCCGAATTGATACAGCTCTCGGGCAAACCCGTATTTTTATGGAAAAAGGCACTGCTCTCCCTATGGAAAAATTGTTAAAAGGAACGTTTCTCAAAGCTAAATTTGAGCATGATGCCGATGAAGTATTTGATACCCTTATTATGAATGGACTTGCCCATCATATTTCTCTTGTATATGGAGATCAGACAGAAACTTTTAAAATTTTTGCCAAACTAAACAATTGGTCTCTGATAACGGTTAATCACTAAAGGAGAAAACATGTTAAAATCAGAATTAAAGAACAATCATCTTAAAATATGGTTGGGGAATATTCTTATTCTAGAGCATTATTCTGAAAAACCTGCATTTTTTGTAGGGCAAGGTACAGAAGAAGTCAAAATGTACCGTGGAAACTTTAGAATCAAAGACCGCACTGACGAAAAAACACCTCTTCGTCATGTAGAACAAATCGGTGAAAATTTTCGTTTTTATTACGGTGATGATGAATTAATATTGAGTTTTGGAAAGGAAGGACAAGCTTGTAGTTGGAATTTTTCTTCGCCTAAAAATTATACTCGATTTTGGATGAGATTAATCGCTAAAGAAAACGAACATTTTTATGGACTTGGCGAACAAATGAGTCATTTTAATCTTCGTGGAAAATTATTTCCTATTTGGAGTTCCGAACCCGGAGTAGGACGTAATAAAGATACCTATATTACATGGCAATCGGACACCACAGGAATGGCAGGAGGAGATTACTGGAATACCAACTATCCTCAAGCATCCTATATGTCCGATCAAAAATACTATCTTTTTGCCGATTCATTCGCTTATGCCGAGTTTGATTTTAAAGATCCTTCCTTTAATGAGATTCATCTTTGGGAAATACCAAAGCGTCTTCTGTTTTGGATTGGTGATGACTATTATTCTTTAATCGAACAATTCACCCAATATATCGGTCGTCAAGAAACTCTACCTTCTTGGGTCAACGATGGTTTTATTCTTGGGATTCAAGGTGGCTGGGAAAAGATAGATCAAAAAGTAGAATCATTACAACAACATGGTGTAGATCTAAGCGGTATTTGGGCTCAAGACTGGGAAGGTATTAGAATGACCAGTTTTGGTCAACGCTTAATGTGGAATTGGCAACATGATCCCAATCGTTATCCGGATTTTAAAAACAAAGTCCAAGATTATAAAAATAAAGGGATTAAATTCCTAGGATATTCTAATTGTTATTTAGCCATTGATGGTCCTCTCTTTGCCGAAGCAAAAAAGATGGGCTATCTTGTAGCAAATAAAGACGGAGAAATCTATGAAGTAGATTTTGGTGAGTTTTATTGTGGGATTCCTGATTTCACAAGACGTGAAGTCCAAGAATGGTTTGCCGAAAGAATCTTAGGACAAGAGATGATTGATTTCGGTTTAGAAGGATGGATGGCCGATTTTGGAGAATATCTACCAACAGATTGTGTATTGGCAAACGGAGATGCTATGAAACTACACAATGAATGGCCTACCTTATGGGCAGAAGTTAATGATATTGCCTTACGTTCTCGAAAGAAAAGAGGAGAGTCCTTTGTCTTTATGAGAGCTGCCGGTTCTTATACTCAAAAATATTGTCCAATTTTGTGGGCAGGCGATCAATCGGTTGACTTCACAAAAGATGACGGCTTAGCAACGGTCATCCCTGCAGCATTATCTTCTGGGGTGAGTGGATTTGCTTTTCATCATAGTGATTTGGGGGGCTATACTTCTCTCTTTGGAAATGTCCGTTCTGTAGAATTAAATCTTCGATGGGCTGAATTTTGTGCCTTTACCGGAATGATGAGATCTCATGAAACCAATAGACCAAACGATAATATTCAAATTTACGATAGCTCTTATCAAATGACCTTTCTAGGAAAAATGGTACGTATTTTTAAAGCATTAACAGAATATCGCTTACCTTATATTCAAGAGGCTGCTAACAAAGGATACCCTTTGATGCGTCCTTTATTCTTTGAATATCCGCAAGATCAAGAAGCCTATCAACAAGATTACGAATATCTCTTAGGTTCGGATATTTTGGTAGCCCCCGTATGGAAAGAAGATACCAATACATGGGATGTCTATTTGCCTAAGGATACGTGGGTACATCTGTGGACAGGAAAAGAATTTACCGGAAACAATACTATTACTGTTGATGCTCCCCTAGGTCATCCTCCGATATTTATCAAAAAATCTTCTCCGTACCTTGCACAGTTTAAGTTATTAAAAAATTTATAGGGGTTTATGATGGAATTCGCTTGTAACAAAATAAGAGAGTATCTTACTCAATATCAATTTGATGGAATGCTTCTCGGACGACGAAGTTCTTTTGCATGGTTTTCCGGAGGCGAAAGCTCCATGAACTTTTATACCGATATGGGACTGGGATTTATTTGGGTAACAAAAGATGATGCGTTTGTATACTGTGGAAATAACGAGCAAGCCCGTATTTCCCATGAGATTTTTAATGATAAATTCCCTGTCAAATCATTTTCATGGGTAGAAGGACCGGGACCAAATCTACAAAAATTAATCGCTAACAAAAAAGTAGTAAGTGATTTCGGATTGGTGAATGCTACAGAAGATTTCGGAAATATTAAGAAACTTCGTTATCAATTAAGTCCGGATCAAATCAAAACAGCCACAGAACTTTCCAAACGCTCTGCAGAATTATTAGAACAAAGCCTAAAAGAGCTTAAAGTGGGAATGAGTGAAATTCATATTCAAGCAGAGATTCGTTATCTCTTTGAAAAAGAAGGAATAGCACTTCCTGTACTACTTATTGCAGGGGATGAAAATTTAAATAATTACAGACACCCCTTAGCAACGGCAAAAACAGCAAACGAACGTGTTATGGCTGTTATTTGTTCCCAATATAAGGGAGTTATGATCGCAGCCAGCCGTATTCGTTACTTTAGAGAAGAGAACATCCAAGAAAAAGAGTATAATAGCTCTGTTGCAAAAATCAATGCTGAAATGATAGCAGCCTCTCGATTAGGAACGCATAGCTCATCCTTATGGGAGTCGATGCTCAAGAGTTATAAAACTCATAAAGTAGAAGAAGAATACCTTAATCATCATCAAGGTGGTGCGATAGGATTCGAATCTAGAGAATGGATTCTCCGACCTAATTTAGATGAAACTTTACTCGAACATCAACTACTGGCATGGAATCCTACCCTAAGAGGAACAAAATCAGAAGAAACAGTAATAATCGCTAAAGAATCCCCTAAGGTATTAACAATTACTGGGGATTTTCCAACACTCACCCACAACGGAATTACCGTTACCTTACCATTAATATAAAATCTATAATTTCAAATTGGAGGAATAAGATGAAATTTTTCTTAGATAGTGCAAAAATGGATGAAATCCAAAAAGCTTATGAGTTATTTAGAATTGATGGGATTACAACGAATCCCAGACATATTCAATTAAGCGGAAAACCGTTTTATTCGGTTATTAAAGAAATTGGTGCTTGGGCAAGTCAACAAGGCTTTAAATCATGGGAGGAATTTCCTATCTCTGTAGAAGTAAATCCTCACTACAACACGGCAAAAGAAATGATTGATATGGGTAAATCTCTTGCCGATCTCTCCAGTACTTTTGTCATTAAATTACCTTGTACCTATGCAGGTATTGAAGCTGCTCATAAATTAGAAGAAACAGGAATACGTACTAATTTAACTCTAGTATTTTCTGTATCACAGGCTCTTTATGCGGCACATGCTGGTTCTTTATTTGTCTCTCCTTTTGTTGGCTGGAAAGAATCGAACGGAGAAGATACAAGAGATTATATCGAAGGAATTGTCGAAACATATGCAAACGCAGGAGCAACAACACAAGTATTAGTAGCAGCACTTCGTTCAGGATCTCAAATAGCTCATGCCTTTCGTAATGGAGCAGATGCAGTAACTTGTGGACTAAGCGTTTATGAAGAATCCATGCTTCACCCATTTACCGATAAAGGATTGGGGATCTTTACAGATGCATGGGATGGAACAGATACAACAACAAAATAATCAAAATAATAAGGAGACTACTATGAAAAAAATACTTGCATTCTTAATGATTTTTGTCCTTACTTCCTGTGGGACAACGGTAAATAGATTGTCAAGTAATAGTTTAGCCTATTTAGATATTCCTGAAAATGCAAAATATATTATCATAGCAGGTCATGAGCATAATACCGAAAATCACAATCACAAAGCGATGGTCTTATTTAAAGACTTTGTAGAAACAAAATCTAATGGGGAAATCGGTGTTAAGATATACCCTAATGGACAGTTGATTGCTAATGTTAATGAAGGGATAGAAGGACTCAATAGTGGGGCTGTTGATTTATTTCATATAACAGGAAGTTTTGCCTCTTATTGGGAACCAATCGCAGTTTTTGATCTACCCTATATGCTAGAAGATGATCGGATCGCCGAAGCCGTTTTTGATAATGAAGAATTTATTTCTCAATTTAGGCAAGGAATTTTAGAAAAACATCCTTCTATACGCTTATTAGGTATCGCTAACAGTTCTGGCTGGAGAAATTTTGTTACTACAAAAAAACAAATCAAAAGCCCTGATGATATCAAAGGTCTAAAATTAAGAACAATAGCTTCAAAAGCGCAACAAGAACTCGTTAGTTTGTTAGGAGGAACCCCTACTACTATTCCTTTTTCTGAAACCTATATTGCTTTATCAACAGGAGTTGTTGATGGTACAAAAAACGGTATCTTGGATGTGATTACTGTAAAATTACATGAAAGTACCAAATATATGATTTTAGATCGACATGCCTATATGGCTGCATATTGGTTCTTCAATAATAAAAAATACGAATCCATGCCCTATGAGTTTAAAAATATCATAAATGATGCGTATAATGCAATGAGTTGGTATTTACGATCTTATCCTAAATATGCCGAAGTGGAAGCTTATAATATATTTAGACAAAATGGAGGTATTATATATCAACCTTCTGATATAGAAATAGCAATGTTTAGAGAAAAAACAAAAGGTCTACGTAATTGGCTTATTAATGAATATGGATCTTCTATAGAGCCTTGGTTAAAACTCTATGAAGATACCATTACCGAAGAAAGAACAAAATTACAACGGATAAGAACTTCGGAATCTCAATAATATATATTTTTAGGATAATATATTAAAAATGAGACTTCTTCTATATCATATTAGTAAATAAAGATATAACAACAAAATAACAAGGAGACTACCATGAAAAAAACACTTGCATTCTTAATGATTTTTGTCCTTACTTCCTGTGGTACAACGGTAAATAGAACAGGAACTTCTTTATCAAGTAACAGTTTAGCTTATCTTGATGTACCAAGTAACGCTGAATATATTCTTACTACCTCTCATGATCACAATACAGAAGGATACAATCACCTTGCTTCTTTAGTCTTTAAAGCAGCAGTCGAAAACAAATCAAACGGACGTATTGGGGTTAAGATATATCCTAACGGTCAACTTGCAGCCTCTGGTAAAGAAGGTGTTACGGGACTAATTAACGGTACTTTAGATATTTTTAAAGTCACTGGAGATCTTCCAACATTTTGGGCTCCAGCAGCTATTTTTGATATTCCTTATATTTTGCCGGATGATCGGGTAGCCGAAGCTGTTTATGGTGATGAAGTATTTATTAATATGATGCGTCAAGATATCCTTAAAGCACAGCCTAAGTTAAAATTAATGATGGTAGCTACTAGTGGTGGTTGGAGAAGTTTTGCTACTACTAAAAAACAAATCAAAACACCTAATGATATGAGAGGCTTAAAAATGAGAACTCTTCCTTCTGTTGTACAACAAGAACTTGTAACCTCTTTAGGAGGAGCACCAACTTCTATGCCTTATGACGAAGTCTACACTTCTTTATCTACAGGAGTTGTTGATGGAGTAAATCTTAGTATTGTAGATATTATTAATGCAAAACTTAACGAAAGCCTTAAGTATTATATTTTAGACAATCATTCTTACCTAATCGCTTTTTGGTTTATTAATACCGATAAACTCAAATCGATGCCAAGCGATCTTCAAAAAATCGTTGTTGACGCTTTTGAAGATATGAGAGTTTGGTTGAATGCTTACCCTAAACTAGCACAGGTGGCTGCTTTTGACACATTCCGTAATAGTGGTGGTACTATCTATACCCCTAGTACAGAAGAACTCAATCAATTTAAAGAAGCAACAAAAAGTATTCGTGAGAATCTCTTAGCTCAAAACCCTCAAATAAGACCGTTCCTTGATTTGTTAGATGAAAAAGTCTCTTATCATGAAGCAGAGATCAATAAAGTAAGACAACAAGCAATGAACTAAAACCCACATTAAATAAAAAAGCAATATACAAATTGTATATTGCTTTTTTATTTATAACTATAAATTAGTTAATGCTTTGAAATAACTAATTTAAAATCTTGTTTCTTTTTATCAAACTGTACCTGATGAGAAACCCCATCTGTTTTGAGATCTTGAATATGCTCATCGATAGAAAATGATTCCAGCCATTTTTTAATAATATCAACTTGTCGAAGTTGCACCTTACTTGAAGTTTTTGATTCAAGTTTTATGATTTCATCAATGATTTTTCTCTTAATTTCTCCAATCCGTTCTCTCTCTTGAGTACGAGATAACTCCTCCATTAATGTAGATAAACCTTTCTCACCCATTTTCATGTCTCTTTCCTTAGCTTGGGCAATTACGAATGCTTTTGTTTCTTTTGCAACTCCTGGTGAAATCAACAAAAGCATAAAAACACCTCCTCCCATCAATACTAGAAATAAAACGACAATAAACAAATTGATCTGATCAATCATATACACCTCATTTAGCTTAGCTGCTTTAATAATTCAACATTATGATATTGAATATCACTTTTTTCCAATGCCAAATCCGTTAATTCATCCAATAAATCTTTAGACTGCTGATAATTAAGGTATTCAATCAAACCCGGTAATACCTCTTCTAAAGAGAGTTGCTTACCTGATATTTTCTGTAATAGTTTTACAAACACCAAACTATTATCCTCTAAAGGAATTGTCCCTATTTTCTTCTCTTGAAGATCTTTAAACATGTCTTGCAAGGATTCTGGAAGTTGTTGATGAGGAATATCTTCATTAAGCACAGCATTCCAACCGTATTTTTCCGCTTGTTTTATAATATCTGCTGTATCATATTGAGTAAGAATTTCTGCTCCTAACTTTATCTGATGGGAATCTTTTATCTCTAATTCAATAAATGTATAAGAATCCGTAGTTTTCATCGATTCCAAATTTTGATAGTAAAATTCTTCTGCTTTATGATTATCTGGTTTTTCAAAATGTTCTAAATGAGATTGAAGCAAGCGATCAATTATCAGATCACGATAAAACACCTCCCTAATATTTTTATCATGAATTCCCAAATCATCCAAACTGGTCGCCCAATCTATCTCATCATCATAGGAAGATCGAAGCTCATAAATCGTTTGAGAAAGTTCTTCTTCAGAAACTTCTACCCCCTCAAATTTTGCTAAAGCCACTAGGGCAAACTGCTCTATGAGTTTTTGTAAGGCTTCTGCATTTAAAAAAGAGTTGTTTTCTTCATTCGGAGTATTAACAAATGTTGTATTTTCAGGGTCTGATTCAGATAAAATACGTTTACGACTGCTAATGATATCAGCTCCTAAAATATTTTGTCCATTAACAGAAGCAAATAGTGTGTTTTTCATGGCAAACCCTTTATCTTATTGGATTTTTTTAAAAATTTATATTATAATATCGTATATTATCTTACGATACTTAACTATATGATCCTAATTTATAGGGGAGGTGATTTTGTTTTCTTTATCCAATATTATTAGGGTTTATATTATTCTTTCTATTGTGGTTATGATTAGTTTTTTTGTGATGTTAACCAGTGTAGACGTTATTTTAGAACCAGTTTGGACGATTATTTCCAGCGATATTGAGCAAATATTCAGAAATCTCTATATTACCGTTATTATCATGTCTTTAGTAGGGATTATCACCGGTGTTGCAATCTCTATTTTTATTTTTGACCGAGGAATTAATAAATATAAAGATTTTTTACGTCGTTTTGAAAATATTGATCAATATTCTATTCTTAGACCTTCTATTCTACGTTTTCCGGATCAAGACGAATTTGGAAACCTTGGTACACTATTGAATAATTTTATTTCAAAAATCGATTACTATGACCAACTTAAAACCAATTTGGCAAAAGCTGAACAAGAAAAATTTACAAATATAGCAGAACTTCTTCCCTACCCTCTACTTCTTATCAATATGAATACTAATGTACCCTATATCTCTTTTTATAATAATATTTTTAAAGAGTTCTTCCTTAAAAAAAGTGTTTTTATTGATATTCAAGGTAAACCTAAAACACAATACTATATTTTGGAAGATACACCATTAAGCTACTTAACACTCAAAACAGAAGGACAAGAATCATTCTTAACAGAACAACAACTATTACAACTAAAAAATAATCTCATCCATCAAGAAAAAAAACATATTGTCTATGACAGTATTTTTTCTGATTTAGCAGGGGATAAAAAATATTTATTTGAACAGGTTATTGGTATTCCAATTATTAACGAATTAGAGCATTCCGTATCGCAAATGCTCTATATCTTTATCAACGGAATTGAAAAAGACAAAAAAGTTACTGTTGATGAATCGGAAATTCTTGAGTAACTTATGATTAAATAACATTCAAGGATAATCTAGTGAAAATACAAGTTCAAAAAGGCATTGTCATTACCTTACTTATTATTTTACTGATGGCTATCTGTGTATATCTTTCCGCATATTTTATGATTAATTTATTGTGGCTACACTCTCAAAATATTATTCAATCCACGCTCAGACTTATTATTATCCGATGGATTTCTATTCCTGTTTTTGCACTTATTTTTACTGTTTTTAGTTTTTTTCATCTAATATCCGCTCCTAAAAAAGAGAGAGGCAATAAAAAATTCTTTATACTGAAAACAACAGTGATTTTTATTGCTTCTCTTATTTTGGAATATTTTTTACAGCTTTCACCAGCAATTCTTAATGTAATATTAGGAGGTTATACCGGAGTAACGGATTCTCTAACTGGTTTCGATTTTTCTTTCTTTCTCTTTATTCTTCCTCTCATCAAAAAAAGTGCCATATTTTTAATTATTTATACATCTGTCCTTTTGGTGTTTCGATTTGTTTTTTATTCCAAACAAGATAAACTCCACTTTTTAGATAAAATATTACTCTTATCTATTGTATTTTGTTTGTTTACCATAACATTATTAATTAAATTTGAAGACATACACTCCTCTATTCAAAACTATATTGGCTATTTGGATATTTATGGCAATTTTCTTCCTCTCGCAATTTCATTAATCGTAATCTATCTTTTTTTAGTTTTTGTTACGATGTTTCCTAAAAAACGAATTATTGCTATAGGGACAATTATGATAACTCTCTTTAGTATTATCGCCAATACTCTTTGGCCTATATATTTGAAAAAATTTATCTACACCCCTAATCAAAGTGCTTTCCAAGAGAAATTTGCCGGTATCCATGCAGAAAGCACGAGAAAAGCGTTTGGTCTTCAAACAATTATCCGTAATAACAATGATGTTATTAAACGAGAAGAGTTATCCAATGTCCTTGCCAAAAATTTTTGGCAAGATGAATTTCACTTTTTAAAAGTGATCCAGCAAAATCAAGAGGTACTCCCTATTTTTAATATTTATTCCGTTAGTGCTCTTGTTTTATCTGATGATAAAGGAGATATTGCTCCTTACCTGATTGCCGCTCGGGAAAGTATCGAAGACCCAAATGCCCTTTGGGATATTAAACATTTTCGTAACATTTTTGGTTATGGAGCCGTAATTGGAGCAGCTCATCTTTTTGACAATAATGGATTTTCACAACTGGTTCTTAAAGACTTAGAGCTCCATACCAATATGATTGATCTTCCCATGAAAAACGCTCATATCTTTTTTAGTGAATACTATGACGATTATATTTTTATTAATACAACCATGCCTTTAGCTAATTTTAAAAAAGAAGGATTCCCTCTGGAAAATCAAACTTTTGAAGGTATTAGAGGTATCCCTATTAATTTCTTTACCAAAATACTCCTAGCTTTTATCTACTGGGATAGTCGATTTATCCTTACCGATTATTTTTTACCAGAGACACAATTTATTTTCAAAAGAAAACCGACAGATATTGCAAAAACAATTCTTCCGGATTTCCACTACTCTGAACCAGCATTGATTTATCATAATCAAGAATTATGGTGGGAAATGGATGCTTATACAGTATCCGATTCAATTTATGTCGCTAAATCTGTGGATACCCTGTGGGGATCATATAACTGGGTACAATCTCCCATGAAAGTATTTGTATCGGCCTATTCCGGAGAAGTGATTTTTGATGTCCTAGAAGAAAACAATCCTTATATCCGGATTACAAAAAAATTATATCCTGAACTGTTCTCAAAAAAAATAAATCTTCCTACCGAGCAATACCGATACCCTAAAGAATTATTTCAAATTCAAAGTGCCTTATTACAAACGTATCATGATATGGACGCTGCGGGCTACTATTCTGAGATTAATAAAAGAGAAATCAATGCCCAAGAGAATTTCCCTTATTCCTATAAAATTCATTCTAATCGAATTGCGATGCAACAAACTTATAATCCGACAGGGAAAAGTATTTTTGCAGCACAGTTCCTTGCCTATATCGACCACAATAAACAAAAATATATCTCTCTCTATGAAGCTCCATCAAGCTTGGGAATCCCTGGAGCTGGTCAAGCATTATCATTCTTAAATCAAGACTCCGAATTTTCACGGATGGCAACCCTGTGGGGACAAGTGGGATCTAAATTATCTCCCTCCCAAGTAACCTTTTATCCAATAGAAAACAAAGGGATCTATACTCACACCATATTTCTTGAAGCAGAAGGTCTAAGCACACCGTTGGCTGCACAATTTACCGTTATCGATCAAACGTCGATTAGTTTAGGACATACTATCAATCAACTCGTCTATAATGCCTTACAAAAAATAGGCTCAGACGATCAGATTGACCTATCGGAAGAAGAACGGCTTCGTTCTCTTCTACTTGAATCATACCAATACTACCTCCAAGCAGAACAAGCAAGAATTACCGGTAATACTCAAGAATATAAAGAAAATGTCGATAAAATAGGAGTTACTCTGCAAAAAATAACCGATAACGAATAAAAAATGGAGATTTTTTATGATTGATTCTTCAGATAAAGTGATTCTCATGCGTCGTGGAAATGAACTGTTTAACAACAGAGATTATAAAAATGCTCTAAAAATATTTTTAGCTGTAGATTATAAAGATGGAATCGCCAGAATTGCAGGGGTCTTAGAGCACGAAAAAAAAGATCTTATTGCCGCATTAAAACTCTATAAAAAAGCCGGTCTCTACAACAATGCCGATCAAATTGCCTATAGTATGGCACAAACTGTTCGATTTCTTATTCAAGAAGATAAAAAAAGAGAGGCACTTCAAAAAGGAGAAAACTTCAATGCCGGTTTCAAAATATCCGGACAAGCTCCAACAATGCTCCCCCATGAAGCCTTATTAATTGCTAAGCAAAAATTGGGAATGATCCAAAATCCTATCTTACAGAAATATCAACGTGATATTAGCTCTTGGCAACCTGAAGTCATTACAAAAAAAGATATTGATAAATTAAATAAACAATGAGTACCATTATGAATCATTATATTCTCTTCTTTTTATTAAATCTTACCGTTTTACTCCACCCACAGCTAAAACCGGGACAATTTTTAGGATACTCCGATACAATCAAAAATTCGTTACAAAAAGATATGATTGAATCCCTTGATAATTACCACTCTTATATTAATTGGTCTCAAGGCGAAATGGTTACCGAATACAGTATTCCTATTACTTATAGTGATCGTAATATCGGACGGAATAGCCAGAATATGTCTGATCAATTAAGAGAACGTATTTTACAGTTTATGATCGGTGCTATCACAAAAGTACGTGTATCATCAGTATTTTCTTTAGGAAATCTTTTTGAGCAACAACAAACAATACGTCTCAACGTACTGTCAATCCTTTATGACCGTTCCTTAGAAAATTCTGTTATCAGTAATTCTCGAATGTATGGGAGAATTACCGTGCCCTTATTCGGAACAAACAGTATTACCCAGCTTTTATACCAAAATATCCGAGCTCGAGAAGTTACCAATTACCTCCAAAGAGAAACTGCCGGAACACAGATTTACGATACCTTAGTAATTGATTTGGTAATGTTCCCCTATTTCAACGCTTCCCTAACACCAAGAATCCTAAATACACAAAGGGAAGTCCTCCACAGTATCGAAACGGTAGATCCTGATATCCTTCAAAAACAAAGTTCCGTCCATTTTGTCACCTCGATTACCGAAGCGTTAAGGCACCCTGCTATAGGAAATCGTGTTTCTTATACCTTGCCTCATTCTATTGATGGAGCATTATCCGCTGATATTATTTTATTTGATGAAGATGTTCAAAAATTGTTCGGGCAACAGCGAACCATTAATAATCTTAAAAAAGGAAATGTTATTGTGATTATTCCACCTGCTAATTAATGATGTATCTATTACGCTATGATAATCGCCATATCAGAGTTTTCCAAAACCATAAGAATTTTATTAAATTTTCTCATTTCCAAGATGAGTTAATCCCCATTACAGATAGTCTTTTTGCTCAATCATCCAGTATCAAAATCTCTTCTTCTCAAATCCAACGATGTTTTGCCTTATTAGAAACAACAGATCCTTATCTTATTACTATTTACTATCAACAAGAAGAACTCCTTTTTGACATTCATACCCCTAACTTTTCGGTAAAACAATCTCTATCCAAAATACAACAGCAATACTGGTCTCATCTTTTTTTCCAACAAACAAAAAATTTTGCCCAATTCGATTATTTAGGGATAGCCCACCAAGGTCAGTTTATTATGGAACGTTTTTTTGAAGAATTGCAAATCCCTATCCCCAAGACTCTAACAATTTTAGAAATTTCTTATCCTGAGGATTTTTATTTTATTCCTTTTGAATTTTTATACAATTATTTTTTTGTAAAAATTTTTATTACTGCTAAACAAGAAACTCTTTCTCCCAAAATGATTCAAACAGTATCGATCATGTTTGATCCAGATTTGGAACTGGCTTATGAAGAATCGTTCTCTATACTCAAATTATTAGAGAAACGAGCATTTCGTCTCGATCATAAAACCGCAGATTTATTATTAGTCTCAGCCCATGGTGCTATTAATCACACCCTATCATATCTAGAAAATCAAACCTTAGAATCATTAATTACGGAATTTTCTCCTCATCTGGTAATTTTTAACAGTTGCGAACTTGCCTACCAGCCTTCCGGAATCATTCAGCATTTTTTAGACAAGGGGAGTATTGTCATTGCTTCTCCTTTTTATACCTTGTGCGAAAAAACGATCTTTGGTCCTCTCTTACGCTTTCTTAACAATTCTTCTCATATTTGGACAGCATTCTGTCTTCTAAAAATCTTTTATCCAAAAATTT